>CAJXSB010000553.1 GCA_913060435.1 uncultured Desulfococcus sp. | reverse complement strand
AACGATGTTGACGACTGGCGTGAAGGCATCCACCAAGGCAGGAGAAAAGATGTTCAGGCCGGAATTGCCCAGGAGCAGGCCGACCACGATATAGCCCACCACCTGAGGGATGCCGACTTTGTCACCGAAACGGCCGGCGCCAAGGGCGGCCATCAGGGCGATTCCCAGAAGCAGTATCGTATCCATATTATTCAGAATCGAATACAGATCACCTATCCCCATTCTCCAGGCCGAATCGCTTGATCTTCCGCCAGAGCGACGCCCGGTCGATTCCCATGATCCGTGCGGCACGGCTCTTGTTTCCGTCACTTTTTTCGATGACCCAGCGGATGTAGCGTTTTTCCTGCTCCTTCAAGGTGGGAATCGCAGACGTGCTCCGGCGATAGGTTTCAATGGAGAGGTTGCGGATGTAATCGGGCAGGTCATCCGCCGTAACCGCCACCCCGTTTCCCATGGCCACCGCCCGCTCGACGACGTTTTCCAGCTCCCGGACGTTCCCAGGCCAGCTGTACTGGCACATCAGGTCCATCGCATCTCTTTCGATGTCACGCAGGCCTTTTTTCATGGCGTCGTTTTTCAGTGCGAGGAAATGGTGCGCCAGAAGCGGGATATCCCCCTCCCGGTCTTTCAGAGGCGGCAGATGGATGCTGATGACGTTCAAGCGGTAGTAGAGGTCCTGCCGGAAATGGGATGTCTTTACGTCCTGCTGTAGATCCCGGTGGGTAGCGGCGATGAACCGGACGTCAAAGGCGATGGGATCGATCCCCCCCACACGGAGAAATTCCCGCTCCTGGATCACCCGCAGGAGTTTGACCTGCATCGTGACCGGCATGTCGCCGATTTCGTCCAGAAATACCGTTCCACCCTCCGCAGCCTCGAGCAGACCGGACTTGGCTTGAACCGCGCCGGTGAAGGCGCCCTTCTCATGGCCGAACAGTTCGTTGGCCATGAGCTCTTCCGTAAAGGAGCCGCAATTGAAGGCGACGAACCGCCGCCCGCTTCGTGAGCTGAGCTCGTGCACCGCCCGTGCCACCAGCTCCTTTCCGGTCCCGCTCTCCCCCGTCACCAGAATATTGCTGTCCGAACCGGCGATGTGGGCGATGGTTTTGCAGACGGCCGCCATGGCCTCGCTCCGCCCGACGATGGAAGGGATCTTCCGGCGCCGCTTCAGCTCCTTCTTAAGTTCGCGGTTTTCGACGCGCAGGCGGCGTTTGAGAAGAGCCTCCTGCACCACCTTCCGGAGATGGTCGATCTTATAAGGTTTGGCCAGGTATGAATATGCGCCCTGCTGCATGGCCGCCACTGCCGACTCGACGGTGGCATATCCGGTGATCATGATCACCTCGGTAAGCGGCTGCAACTCCTGGGATTTCATCAGCACCTCGCGGCCGTCGATCTTCGCCATTTTCAGGTCGGTGATCACCAGGCTGAAATTTCGTGTTTCCAGAAGCTGGAGCGCTTGAGAGCCGGAAGAGGCGCCGACGACCTCCCACCCTTCCTTTTTCAGAACATGCGCCAGGTTCCTCCGGGCGATGTCTTCATCTTCGACAATAAGAATGGTCTCCTTTTTCGGTTCGCTCATATAATTCACGCGGTGATCGGGAGTTGAAGGATAAAGGTCGTGCCGGCGCCCGGGGCGCTTTCAACGGAGATGTGGCCGCCGTGCTGCTCGATGATGCCGTGGCTGATGGAAAGCCCCAGCCCCGAGCCTCGGCCCACCGCCTTGGTGGTGAAAAAGGGATCGAAGATCCGGGCGAGGTTCTCCTCGGGGATGCCCTCTCCGGTGTCCGCAATCTGGAGACAGAACGTGCCGTTCTCCGGCTCGGCACGCCCCCGGATCTCCAGTTCACCGCCGTTCGGCATCGCGTGGACGGCGTTGATGATGAGGTTGATCAGCACCTGCTGGATCCTCTGGGCGTCGAGGCTGCCTTCGACGGCTTCGGGCACGTCCAAACGGACCTCGACGCTGTCGGGCAGTTCGCTTTTGATCATGCGGATCGTTTTTTC
>CAJXSB010000552.1 GCA_913060435.1 uncultured Desulfococcus sp. | reverse complement strand
GCCGAGACGGCTGAGGAGCCTTCGCCGGAAGGAGATATGCGGGGTGTCGCCCCCCGGCGCGAACCGGGACCCGATGACGAGGCTGAAGCCCCCCTCTGCGAGGGCCACAAACCGTGGAATGAATGCCGGCGGATGCTGCAGGTCGGCGTCCATTTCGAAAATAAGATCGGCCTTGAGGATTCGACAGGCGTAGGCCATGCCGCGCCGGTAGGCATCGCCCAGGCCCCGCCGTTGGCCGGTGATCAAGTGGAGCCCGGGAAAGCGCACCATGAGGCGGCGGATCCGCGCCTGGGTGCCGTCAGGCGAATTGTCGTCCACCACGAGCACCTTCAGCTCATGCTGCGGGAGGCGGCGGGCCTGGGCAAAGATCGCCGGAATGACCACCGCCACGTTTTCCGCTTCATTGTAGGTGGGCAGAATGATGCACACCAACCGCCGCGCCGCCGCCTCCTGGACGCCGGCCCCTTTCATTTGCGCCGCCGCACGTTTCCGGGCCGCCGCGTTAAAAGCGGATCGGGTCTGCACAGGCCAGCCGCCCGGCGACCACCTGACGCCAGCCGCCGGCATCGAGGGCATCCGCCAGGGCGACGGCCAGATGCACCGCCGCGATCCCCCGATGCCGCCCGAGGCCGTTGAGGCAGGCGGGGCAGTTCGTGATAACCGGGCCGGCGCCCTCCGAGAGGGCGCGCCCCTTGCGCGCCAGCATGGCCGCGGCGATGTCCGGTCGACTCAGGGCAAGGGTGCCGGCCTCCGAGCAGCAATGGGGCACCGCCGCCACCTCGACCCCGGGCGCCATCCGGGCGAGCAGGGCCACTCCCCGGCCGTCGAGGGAGTCGTGGCAGGGGGCGTGGTACCGGGAGGGGGCGGCCAGCCGGGGCGCAATCCCCCGGTCCAGGACATATTCCGCCACATCGAGAAGCGGCGCGTCGAAGATATCGGCTGCACTGACCTGGGCCAGGGATTCACGGCAGGTGCCGCAGGTGATAAGGCACCCGTCAAAGTCGAGATGCCCGAGCATCGAACGGATCTGGCTGAAGATAATGGTGTTGCGGAGCGCCTGGCGCCGCCCGAGGTCCGCCTTGGCGTTGGCACGGGCCGGAAATCCGCAGCAGAGATACCTGGGCGGCAGCACCACGCTGGCGCCGGCCTGGAGCAGCAGGAAGATCGACGCCCGGGCGATGTCGGCATGCAGCCGCTCGGAGCCGCAGCCCGGGTAATAGAAGACCGTGGCCCCCTCCGGCTTCTCCGGCGACACCAGAAGGGCATGATGCCGGTCGTGGGGCGGATAGCCGGCTGCAAGCGGCTTCGCTGCGATGGCGGGCACGGGAGCATAGAGCGACGCCGCGAGGGACCTCGGACGACGCAGGGGCCGGCGCCCCCCGACGATTCGGGCAGCGGTTCGCTGCACGGCGCCCCCCCACTGGAAAACGGCCCGCCGGACCAGCCCATTCATTGCCTGGGAGCGGGAGGCGAGGTAGCCCAGAACCACCCGGGTCGGGAGGGGCGTCTGCTTGAAGCGGCGTTCGGCCAGGAGTTCGCGCTCGAGGATGGAGACCTCTGCCGTATCGATGTTGACGGGACAGGGGGCCTGGCATTTGTGGCAGAGGGTGCAGTGGTCGGCGATCTCCCCCAGCCACTTGAGGGGCGGGAGGGCGACGGCGTGCGACCGCTGGGCGTCGTAGAGCAGGGCTTCGATGATTCCCGTCAGGGCGAGGTTCTTGTTGCGGGGATGGAAAAAGAGATTTTCCGCGGGATAGAAGACGCAGCAGGGGGTTTTGCACCGGCCGCAGCGGACGCACTGGGAAATCTTCTCCGCCAGCGTCTCCAGGTGGCCGTAGCGGAGGATGCGCGCCTCGATCTCCATCAGGTTGAACGAGGGGGTGAAGACCTGGTCGGCGACTGCAGCGTCGGTCAGCTTCCTCGGGTTGATCCGGTCCTCGGGGTCGGCCGTCTTCAGGTAGGCTCTGAAGTCGGCCATGATGTCGGCGTCGAGGTGCTTGATCTTGGTGAATCCGATGCCGTGCTCGCCGCTGACCACTCCTTCGAGCGCCACCGTCTTTTCCATGACCATATCGGCCACGTCGGCG
>CAJXSB010000551.1 GCA_913060435.1 uncultured Desulfococcus sp. | reverse complement strand
CTGGAGATGGCCTTTATCCGGCTTTTCCAGATCCGCCCGGCGCTGCCCATCGAGACCCTGATGGAAAAACTCGACGATCTCGCCGGGCAGGTCGCCGCCGCCCCGGCCGGGGCGGTCGTCCGGCAACAACCCGCGCCCCGAAAAAGGGCGCCGGGCCGCCCGTCTTCTGCGGCCGCGCCGCCGAAACCCGCGCCCGCGCCCGAACCCATGCTCGAGCCCGAACCACCCGTCCGCGAGGCCCCGCCGCCGCCCGACACCCCGCCACCGGACGCCGGGGAGTGGGACGCGGCAGTGCCGGACCCCGGGCCGCCGCCGGCGTCGGAGGCTCATTCCCCGCAGGCCGGGCACGGGCTGGAGGCCCCGCCCACGCCGGAGTGCCGCCTCCCCGAAATCCCGGCCGACACCACCTACGACCCGGAGGCCCCCCTCGAGGCGACCTGGGAGAAGCTGACGTCGCTGGTCTGCGGGCGTTCTTCGGCGCTGGGCGCCTACCTTACCCGGGCCACCCTCTCGCGGATCGGGGAAGAAGCCCTTGAGATCACGGTCCACGGCAACAGCTTCAACCTGAAACAGATCCAGAAAAAGCAGGAGATTATCCAGGAGGCTGCCCGGGCCCTTTTTGGACGGAATCTGCGCCTCATGCTCCGCCTGGACGACGCAGGCGGCCAGAGCCGACAGAAAAAAATTGAACAGGACAACGCTGTCCGCCAGGAGGCGATGAACCACCCCTTGGTCGAGGCTGCCATTGAAATCTTCGACGGCAAGGTCGTCGACATCAAAATCTTATAGGAGGAAATGACAATGAAGGGTATGGGAAACATGATGAAGCAGGCCCAGAAGCTTCAGCAGAAAATGGCAAAACTGCAGGAAGAGCTGGCGGCCGCAACGGTCGAGACCAGCGCGGGCGGCGGCATGGTCAAGGTCGTTGCCAACGGAAAGCAGCAGGTCGTATCGATCCAGATCGAAAAAGAGGTCGTCGACCCTGAAGACATCGAGATGCTACAGGACCTGGTGCTGGCGGCGGTCAACGACGCCCTCGCCAAATCCCAAGAGATGGTCTCCCAGGAGATGGGCAAGCTGATGCCCGCCGGCATGAACATCCCGGGGCTGATGTAGCCCGGAGACGCCCATGCGCTGCTATCCGCCCTCCATACGGCGTCTGATCCAGCACCTGCAGACACTTCCCGGCATCGGGGAAAAGACCGCCGAACGGCTGGCGATGCACCTGGTCCGGGTCGAAAAGAAGGACGCCGAGGCCCTCGCCTTCAGCATCCTCAACGTCAAGGAGAAGGTCCGCCTCTGCAGCCGCTGCTTCGGCCTGAGCGACACCGATGTCTGCGACATCTGCACCAGTCCGACCCGGGATGCCGGCCTGCTCTGCGTTGTCGAGAACGTCTCGGAGATGATCGCCATCGAGCGTTCGGGCGCCTTCCACGGCCGATACCATATCCTCCAGGGCGTGCTGTCGCCCATGGACGGCGTCGGCCCCGACGACCTCCGGATCCACGAACTTCTCGAACGGGTGGCCGAGGGCGGCATCCGGGAGGTCATCCTGGCCACGAACACCCACATGGAGGGTGAATCGACCGCCATGTACCTCTCGGAGCTCCTCGAAAATCGCCCGGTCAAGGTGACGCGCATCGCGTCGGGCGTACCCCTGGGCGGGGACCTCCGGTACGTGGATCAGCTCACCCTCAAACGCGCTATGGAGACCCGTTATGCCCTCGGATGAACAGACCGGGTGCGAGCCCATCTTCGAATGCATCCAGTGCGGTGAATGCTGCAAGGGATTTGGTGGAACGTACGTCACCCCGGAAGACATCACTGCCATCGCCGAATATATCGGCGCAGATCCGAAAACCTTTGTGCAGGAGTACTGCCAGATGTCCGGGAGCCGGCCGGTGATCGCCCAGGGCGAAGACGGCTACTGCATTTTCTTCCGGGACCGCCTCTGCACCATCCACCCGGTCAAGCCGCGGATGTGCCGGGCATGGCCCTACATCAACAGCGTGCTCAAGGATCCGGCCAACTGGCACATGATGGCCGGATCCTGCCCCGGCATGCGGACCGACGTCTCGGACGACTGCA
>CAJXSB010000550.1 GCA_913060435.1 uncultured Desulfococcus sp. | reverse complement strand
ATCCGATCCCGGAGGGCAACCACCGTGCGTCCGATCACCTCGGTGTAGAGCTCGAGGCGCTCGAGGGCATCCTGGTAGACGCCGAGCCAGTCCCGCCCGTTGAAGCGGGCGGCGGAACGCCGGGTGATCTCGTGGAACCGGTTCTGGTAGTCGTCGTATGCCCGTTCGATGGATGCCGCAGCATCATTTGCGGCGCTTTGGGGGTGGTCTTGAGGTGTCATTGTCTTTCCCTCCCGGTCTCATTCTCGGTGAACGCCATTTCGGGATGCCGGCCGGCCGCATTGACATTCGACAGCCAGGTTATTAGATTTTTAAAACTAATTTATATCTCTTTCGCCTTCACTGCCTCGGCTGTTACCCAGGATTCAGTAATCATTATTCAGTGACGGGTCTCCGTCAATATGGTATTTTGAAAATAAAAAAAGACACCCGAAAGGAGGCCCTTCCCATGAATGCCCCTCAATCTTTGGACGGTATCCGCATACTGGCGCCGGTTTCACCGGCCTTTGAACCCATCCTCACCCCGGAAGCCCTCGCATTCGTCGCCGTGCTCGCCCGCGAATTCGAGGCGACCCGAACGGCGCTGCTCGAACGGCGGAAGACGGTCCAGGCGGAGATCGACGAGGGCCGCCTGCCCGATTTCCTGCCGGAGACCCAAAGCGTCCGCGAGAGCGACTGGCGGGTCGCTCCAGTGCCTCCAGACCTCCAGGACCGCCGGGTCGAGATCACCGGGCCTGTAGATCGGAAGATGGTCATCAACGCCCTCAACTCCGGCGCCCGGACCTTCATGGCCGATTTCGAGGATTCCCACGCGCCCACCTGGGAGGGTACGATCCAGGGCCAGATCAACCTCCGGGATGCGATCCGCCGCACCATCACCTTCGAGAGCCCCGAGGGCAAATCCTACCGCCTCAACGACCAGACGGCCACCCTGATCGTCCGGCCCCGGGGATGGCACCTGGTGGAGAAGCACGTCGAGATCGACGGCAAGCCGGTTTCTGCCAGCATCTTCGACTTCGCCCTCTATTTTTTCCACAATGCCCATGAGCTGATTTCCCGGGGAACGGGGCCCTACTTCTATCTGCCCAAGATGGAGAGCTATCTGGAGGCGCGCCTCTGGAACGACATCTTCCTCCGGGCCCAGGCGCTTCTGGACATCCCGCAGGGGACCATCAAGGCGACAGTCCTTATCGAGACCATCCTCGCCGCTTTCCAGATGGATGAGATCCTCCATGAGCTGAAAGAACACATGGCCGGCCTCAACTGCGGCCGCTGGGACTACATTTTCAGCTTCATCAAACGGTTCCGGAAGGTGCCCGGCTATATCTTCCCGGATCGGGCCCAGATCACCATGACGCGGCACTGCATGCACAGCTATTCCCTCCTGGCCGTCAAGACCTGCCACCGGCGTGGGGCCCACGCCATCGGGGGCATGGCGGCTCAGATCCCCATCAAGAACGACGCCGAGGCCAACGCCGCCGCCCTCGAAAAGGTGCGGGAGGACAAGATCCGCGAGGCGGGAGACGGGCACGACGGCACTTGGGTCGCCCATCCGGGGCTGGTGGCCGTCGCTGCGGCCGAGTTCGACCGGCTCATGCCCGAACCCAACCAGGTGAACCGTCTGCGCGAGGACGTATCGGTGGCCCGGGACGACCTCCTGAAGCTGCCCTCCGGATCCATCACGGAGGCAGGTCTCCGCACCAATGTCCGGGTGGGCGTCGAATACATGGCAGCCTGGCTCTCGGGCAACGGGTGCGTCCCCCTCTACAACCTGATGGAGGATGCGGCCACGGCCGAGATCTCCCGCACCCAGGTCTGGCAGTGGGTCCACCATCCCGCCGGGGTGCTGGACGACGGGCGGGAGGTGACCCTGGCCCTCTTCCGCAGCATCCTGGCCGAAGAGATGGCCCATATCCGGTCTGCGGTGGGGGATGAGGCCTTCAGCGCGGGAAATTACGAACGGGCCGCCCGGATGTTCGACACCATCGTTGCCAACCCGGAGCTTGAAGATTTTCTGACCCTCCGCGCCTACGAGGAACTGGACTGACGCCGTCGAGATGGGTTTTGCTGCAGGTTTTCCGCCCGCGG
>CAJXSB010000549.1 GCA_913060435.1 uncultured Desulfococcus sp. | reverse complement strand
GGGGGGAGTCGCCGATCGGCTATCCTGGATCAGCTCCGGACGCTGGAAGGGTTTTCGGACGTCCGCCTCATCCCCCGGGAAATCGGCGGGCCGGAGGGCGGTGCCGGAGAGCGGCGTGGCTTCCACTGCTCCGTCAGCAGCGCCAAGCGCCCCGGGGGCGATGACGTGGCGTTCGACGCGGCAGGCAGCGCCGGAAACGACGTGGTCACCCTGGTTTCCGACCTGAACGGGGATCCGGGCGCCCCGGGGATGTGCCTGGCGGTCGACCTCCGCTTCAGCTACCTGACGGACGCCGTGGCGGCATCCGGGTGGTGGCAGCAAAACCGGGCCTATCTGGTCGACGATGCGGGCCGGGTGTTGACCGGGAACGATGCCGATCCGCCGGAAAGGATCGGGGCCGGCGGCAGCCCGCTCGAAGCGGCGGTCCTGGCGGCCATGGCCGACGATCATTTCGGGACGGCTTTTGGCGAGGGGCACCCCCCGGCCGAGATCGGGGGATTCTACCGGTTGATGGAGGCCCCCTGGTTTCTGGTCATCTTCGCCCCCGGGGATGAGATCCTGGCACCCCTGGTCCGGTTCCGGTGGTATTTTGCCGCCACGGGCGCGGCCTTTATCCTGGTGATTCTTGTTTTGATCCGCTGGGTCACCGGGCGGACCGCCTCGGCGGTCCGGAACGTCTCGGAGGCGGCCAAGGCGATTGCCGCCGGCCGGTTCGGGGAGGGCCTACCGGTGACGAGTCTTGATGAGGTCGGCGAGTTGACCCGGAGCTTCAATACCATGACCCGACAGCTCGAAGAGCGTGTCCGGCTCAAGAGCGCGCTCAACCTGGCCATGGAAGTCCAGCAGAATCTTCTTCCTGCCCATGACATCCGCTTCCACGGGGTCGACATTGCCGGCAGGAGCCTTTACTGTGACGAGACCGGCGGCGACTATTACGATTTCTTCGGGAAGATCGGGGGGCATCCGGAACGGATCGGCGTTGCCGTCGGTGACGTTGCAGGGCACGGCGTCTCCGCGGCCCTCCTGATGACCACCGCAAGGGCCCTCATCCGGAGCCGGATCCACCAGCCCGGATCCCTCTCGGAGGTTGTCACCCACGTCAATCGTCTCCTCTGCCGGGATACCCGGAAAACGGGCAACTTCATGTCGCTTTTTTTCATGGCCCTGGATCCGGGTGCCGGGGAGCTCCGGTGGGTCCGGGCCGGCCATGATCCCGCCCTGGTCTACCATCCCGCAGAGGACCGCTTCAGCGAGCTCCAGGGAGAGGGGGTCGTCCTCGGCATGGACGAGGCCTGGGAGTTCCGGGAGCAGATCCTGACCGGATGGACCCCGGACCATTTGATCCTCGTGGGGACCGACGGCATCTGGGAGACCGAGAATCCTGCCGGGGAGATGTTCGGCAAGTCTCGGGTGCTTCGGATCCTCCGACAGTGCTGGGAGCGCCCGGCCGCCGCGATTCTCCAGGAGATTATCGACGCCCTCTCACGGTTTCGCGGCGGCGCCCGCCAGCAGGACGACGTCACCATGGTGTTGATCAAGGCCTCCGGAGATGTGAAAAAGCTGGGCAGTTGATGCACATCCTTTGCGCAGCGGTTTCGTCCGGGGGCACGTGAGAGGGCAATCGCGGGCGCAGGGACAGGCGGGATTTTTGAAGCACCGAAAACCTTGACGGCGGCAAAGAAATTGCTGCTTTCCCGGTGTCATTCGGAGGGATTTGAAACCGTACAGGGGGGATACGCATGAAAGCGACCAAGGGGATCATTCTATTTGTGCTTTTTCTTGGAATTGTGGCGCTGTCGCCCCATACCGGAGGGCTTGGGGCCGCGGACAAGCCTTCGGCACCAGCGGAGGAGGCTTCGCTCGATGGGATCGATCTGGGAGTGAAAGCGCGGCTGCCGGATATGGTGGCCTATGCCTATGATCGGAATCCCACCATCCAGGCCGCCCGGGAGGCGTGGCGGGCTGCGGCGGAAAAATACCGGATCCGCACGGGCCTGCCGGACCCCCAGCTGAGGCTCACCTACTTTCCCCAGCCCATCGAGACCCGGCTGGGGCCGCAGGACTGGAGCGCCACGATCTCCCAGAAGTTCCCT
>CAJXSB010000548.1 GCA_913060435.1 uncultured Desulfococcus sp. | reverse complement strand
GGATCCATCCGGGATGTGCCGGCGCACAAGACTGCCTTGATCCTTTTGTCCATGGTTGACGGAGTGGTGCGGTTCAAGACGTACCAGCTATATAACGCAGGAGCCCTGTACAACGATTTGATCGATTTGTGCAGGACGATGCTGAAACATCAGGAATCTTAAACGCGGGGAGGAGTAATGATTGAAAAGGTGTTTCCTTTTTTCGGGTGGTTCAGGTCCTATGGCGGAGAGCAATTCAAGGCGGACTTTATCTCGGGCCTGACCGTCGCATTGGTGCTGATCCCTCAGTCCATGGCGTATGCGCAGCTGGCAGGGCTGCCCTCCTATTACGGGCTCTATGCCTCTTTTCTGCCGCCGATGATCGCGGCGCTGTTCGGTTCGAGCCGGCAGCTGGCGACGGGCCCCGTGGCAGTGGTCTCCCTCATGACATCGGCCTCGCTGGCCCCCCTGGCCACGGCCGGCAGCGATGGCTACATCGCCTACGCCATTCTGCTGGCGCTGATGGTGGGGCTGTTCCAGCTTTCGCTGGGCATCCTCCGGCTCGGTCTGGTGGTCAACTTCCTGTCCCATCCGGTGGTGAACGGCTTTACCAACGCTGCGGCCATCATCATTGCATCGTCCCAGCTCTCGAAGATGTTCGGCGTGTACGTGGATGCCGCAGACCATCATTATGAGACCATCCTCCGGGTATGCCAGTCGGCCATTCACTATACCCACTGGCCGACCTTTGCCATGGGCGCCGTGGCCTTTGCGATCATGTATGTGCTGAAAAAGGTCGTTCCCAAGGTGCCCAACGTCCTGGTGGCGGTGGCCTTCACCACCATCGTCTCCTGGGCCGTCGGGTTTGAGCACAACACACGGATTTCTCTGGAGGCCATCCAGTCGCCGGACGCAGTGTCCGACATCGAGGCGTTCAACAAAGCCATCGCCGAAATCCCGATCCTTGCCGAGGAGCGGACCCGCCTGACCAATGAAATGGAGGCGGCCAAAGCGGCGCATGACGTCGTGGGGATCCTTGACGGCGAGCATGACGTGGGCGTCGTCAACCTCAGCATGGACCGCCTGAAAAGCCGGGCCCACCGCTATCGGGAAAGCATCCGGAGATATATGTTCGAGGGTGTGGCGCAGCCGGGCGGGACGCTCCTGTTCTATCCCAAAGACCGCCTCCCGGAAGGGCTTGAAGGAGATGGGCGAACCTGGCGGATCAAAGTTGGAAACAACCTCCTCGACACCGAAAATCTGCTGATGACCGGCGGCGGGGCCGTGGTCGGCGAGATTCCCCGGGGCCTGCCCTCCCTCACCGTCCCCAAGGTGGACCTCGGCGTCATGCTGCGCCTCTTTCCGTTTGCCGCCATCATTTCGCTGCTGGGCTTCATGGAGGCCATCTCCATCGCCAAGGCCATGGCCGCCAAAACCGGCCAGCGCCTCGATCCCAACCAGGAGCTGATCGGTCAGGGACTGGGAAATATCCTGGGCGCCATCGGAAAAAGCTACCCCACCTCGGGTTCGTTTTCGAGGTCTGCTGTCAACCTGCAATCCGGCGCCATCACCGGCCTTTCCAGTGTCTTCACCAGCATCGCCGTGGTCATCGTGCTGCTCTTTTTCACGCCGCTGCTCTACCACCTGCCCCAGTCGGTGCTCGCCGCCGTCATCATGATGGCCGTCATCGGCCTCATCAACGTCTCCGGCTTTATCCATGCCTGGCACGCCCAGTGGTATGACGGCGCCATCTCCATCCTCTCCTTCGTCTGCACCCTGGCATTTGCCCCGCACCTGGACAAGGGCATCATGGTGGGTGTCGTCCTGTCGATTGTCGTCTTCCTATACAAGATGATGCGGCCGACGGTCTCGTCCCTCTCCAGGCATGACGACGAGGGACTTCGGGACGCGGTCTCCCATGGCCTGCAGCGCTGCGAGTATGTAGACCTGGTTCGCTTTGACGGCCCCCTGTTCTTCGCCAACGCGAGTTATCTCGAGGACAAGATCAACGACCGGCTGCAGCAGCACGAGAGCCTGAAGCACATCATCATCGTCTCCAACGGCATCAACGACATGGACGCCTCGGGCGAGGAGATCCTGTCGATCCTGGTGGACACCGTCCGAAGC
>CAJXSB010000547.1 GCA_913060435.1 uncultured Desulfococcus sp. | reverse complement strand
TGACAGATCCTGCGGCCGTCCCACGGCCAGCAGCGTAATGTCGTCAACAAGCTCTCCGCCCGCCGCAAAACGGTCGATCTCTTTTCGAATGCCGTCGACCAGCCGCCCCGCCCCCGGGGGCAGCGCCGCGGCCCGGGCGTCGAGGCGGTCGCGCGTGAAGGCTTCGCCCGAAGGGCTCCGGGCTTCAGTCACGCCGTCGGTATAGCCGAAAAAGGTCTCTCCAGGGCCGATCCGGATGCGCCCCACCTCGTAGGAGAGGTCCGGATAGGCCCCCACCGCCGCGCCCGTCGGCATCAGGTGGGCCTCGACCCCGCGGGGCCCGACGATCAGGGGCGGCTCGTGCCCGCCGTTGATGTAAAAGAGATCCCCGTTTTCGGTATCGAGGATGCCGAAGAAGATGGTGGCGAACATGCCGTCCTTTTCATGGGTGACGGAGATGTAGTCGTTGACGGCGCGGATGGTTCTCGTGAGAATCCGGGGCGGATCGATGCTGCATGGCGCAGCCTCCCGGCCGTTTTCTGCCGCGGATGCATGGGAGAGGATGCGGACCAGGCTCCGAAAGATCGCCATGTAGAGCGCCGCTCCAACGCCCTTGTCACAGACATCCGCGATCACCAGACCGATATGTTTCGGGCCGGCCAGCGGAAACGCGTCATAGAAATCGCCCGAAACATGTCGGGCTGCCTGGAAATGGGCTGCGACCTCCCATCCGTCGGCTTCGGGCAGGACCGTCGGAAAGAAGCCGGCCTGAATCTGGCGGCCGATGTCGAGTTCGTGCTCGGCCAGCTGCTTTGCCTTTTCGGTTCGGGAGAGCAGCACCACCCCCTCCACGGCCAGGGTGATGAGAACCAGCATGCCGGCGAGGATCGTCATGAGGATGGGCGCGGCAAACGGCACGATGACCTTCATTTCGGAAAAGGCGAGGATGCCGCCCGCCGCGTAAAGCCCGGAGATCAACAGGCCGCCCACGATCATGCCGATGGAGGAGAAGGCCAGGGAGATGCCGAAGACGGCAGCCATCAGGGCGATCTCGATGGCCCTCCCGGCGCCGGCCGGCAGCCGCCAAAGAAAAGACTCCGTCAGGATGTTCCGGATGATGACGGTATGGACGGCGCCGGAGGTGAGGCGCCGCTCCCCCGCCGCCGGCCGGACGTTGACGTCCGCCTCCACGTTCTCGGAGATAATGGCGATTTTCCCGGGTATCTCCCCCTGGAGGCGGTCGGAGACATTGGGGTCTTCGAAGGCCCGGAAAACGTCCCGATAGCTGTAATGGCGGATGGGGGTCCTGGCGCTCTCGAAGTTGACGATCATGCGGCCGCAGTCGTCAATGGGAATGACGATATCCCGGGAGGTGCCGCCGGGTCCGGCCCCGGCTCCGCGGAGGGTGATGCTCTTTCCGGGCTCCACCACAATGTCCGCCTGTGACACGCCGAGATAGTCGCAGGCCGCTCGAAAAGCAAAGCTCGGGTAGAGCGCCCCCCGGTAGCGCACCAGGAGCGGAACACTTCGAAGGACGCCGTCGCCGTCGACCTTCAGGTTCAGAAAGCCGCTGCCCTTTGCTGCGGTTGCCAGCCGCGACGCCGTCATCCGCAGGGTATGTCCGACATAGAAATGGTCGGGCGGCGAGACAAGATCGACCCACCACTTGGTACGGTCCATGTAGTCGACCGCCTGCTTGCTGCTCTGGTCCCGGATCCCGGGCGCGGGGTGATCGAGGTCCTCGAAGGCGACCCCCAGATATACGCTGCCGGCGGATGCGATCGCCGCCACCATCTGCCGGTCGTTTTCATCCCCGAGGTTCTCCTCGAAAACAAAATCGACGAACTGCGAGGCTACGCCCAGCGCCGCCAGGTTGCGGATCACCCGGGCGTGGTAGGAGCGATCATAGTAGAAATTGGCGTTGATATACACGATGGGATCCCCGCCCGGGCCGCCGTCCGGCGAACCCGGCACCAGGGGGGCGAGCCGGTCGACGACCGCGGCATCCAGTCGTTCGAAGACATCTGCCTGAAACCACTGGCCGGCGGAAACCAGGAGATACGCCAATACCACCAGCACCAGGCGGATTTTCAGTTTGCAGGAATCGACATGCTTCAACGGCGTCTTCC
>CAJXSB010000546.1 GCA_913060435.1 uncultured Desulfococcus sp. | reverse complement strand
CGGCGGGGGCAATGTCGTAGACCGTCTTCCCGATAATCTCCGTCCGGGGCCTGCCGATGAAATCCTCGAATGCGCGGTTGCATCCCGTGTAGCGCCCTTCGGCATCCTTGAAAAATACCGGGATCGGGATCGTTTCCAGCAGGGTGTTCAGGAAATCACGTTCGCGCTTCAGGCCGGACAGTGCTTTGCGGACCTTCTCGAGCTCGCGCAGCACGGTTTTGTTGGAAGGTTTTCCCGGCATTACGAGCAATCTCGCAGTAGGGCGGCGGGCGGCGAAAATGGGAGGGGCATCATGGCGTCAGGCTACCAGAGCCGGCGGTGGAGTTTGATGTCGTCTATTCGGCCGCTGCCCCGGATCAGGAAGCCGTTGACCGCTGTGATCGAAACGCCGGGCTGGGCTTTTTCCAGGTCGGCCTGAAGATCCCGGACATAAGTGCGCCAAGAGCCGTCGGCGGCGTTGCTGCCGATGCCGTGCCGCACGAACTCGCCTGCCCCGAGGCCGTGATGGTCGACGGGTGAGTAAGTGAGATACCGATGACCCGCACGGGTCTCTACATCCACGAATATTTCAAAATCTTCGATATAATTCATGCTCCACTGAATAATCGAATGTTCGGTATTATGCCAGTTCCCCAATCGTTCGGCGTTCAGCCGGTATCCGTGGTCAATTCCCGCCCCATCGAACTGAACGACGCTGCTTTCCCGGACGGCATCGTATACGGTGGTCACCTCCGGCGCAGACGATCGATTGGTAAAATCTAGATATATCCCCCAATTCCGGGCACCGCCGCCATCTTCGTACGTCGAGGTCATCCCGTTCGGCTCCGGAAACGACGTCCGATCGATGGGATTGGTTCCCCAATGGATCTCGATGCCGTCGATGCTGCCGTCGCCATCGGTGTCCGGCAGAAGCGGATCCGTGCCGTAGTCGATCTTTTCTGCCCTGTCCGGCAGACCATCGTTGTCCGTGTCGCGCAAGGGGATGTATGCCGCCACTTCATTGGAAAAATCGCTTTCGGCGGTGATGAATTCTCCAGCAAAATCGAGGAAGAGGTGCCATCCGTCGGTCTGCCGGTCTTCGGCGTCCTCCATGACCAGCGCCCCGTCACTGCCGGGAGCTGCCGGGAGGAGCCGGATGTCGTCGAGATAGCCGCTGCCGCGGATCATGAAGCTGTTGACGGCGGTGATCCTGACGCCGGGCTGGGCCGCCGCAAGATCCTCCTGAAGGTCCCGAATGACCGTGTGCCACCTGCCGTCCGTCAGATGGCTGCCGATGCCGTGCCGGACAAATTCTCCACTGCCCAGGGAATTGACGTCGACCGGTGGGTACGCCAGGTATCGATGCCCTTCGGTGGTGTCGACATCGATGAAGACCTCGAAAGGCTCGGCATATTTCATGTGCCACGCTACAACAAACGGACCGGAGATAACCGGCACGGGGGTCGGGAGCCGATATCCATGGTCGAGGCCGGCGCCCCGCAGCGCGATGACCCGGCTCTCTTTTTCGGCGTCATAGACGTTTTGAATGTCGGCACGGCCGGTAACGTAGGCGGTCGCTGCAAAATAATAGGTGGTATCCTCCTGCAGATCCTGGATCCGGTAGCTCAGGCGGTTCCCCACATCGACGCTGTGCAGATAGCGCCCGCTATGGTTGCCGATATAGATCTTGTAACCGCTGACGGCGGCGTTCTGTCCCCTCGACCAATTCAGGACGACCTCCGAACAGAATGCGATCTTCGGAAAAGACGCCATGGCCGCCATGAGCACGAGGGTGATGGAGATGAATGCCCGGCCAGCCGGAGGAAAGCGGAGGATGGAAACGCTCTTCACCATTTGGAAATCTCCATTACAGTGTAACAGGGGAAGCCGTCTCGGACGGTCATGCAGCAGAGAAGGGTGCCGGGATTTCACGATTAGGCCATTTTCAGGAAAAAACGCGGAGAGACCGGCCCGCATCCGTCTTTCCTCTCCACCTGTTTCGAAACCTCAGCGTGTAAAGGGTATCGTCGGTCGTCTGCCATCCAAGCAACGGTTGATCGCAACCTACATGATGTAGGCCAGTGCACTCCGGTAGCTCTCGTCGAGGTTCTTTGCGGCGCCTTCAACGCCGTCTCTCAGACGGAAC
>CAJXSB010000545.1 GCA_913060435.1 uncultured Desulfococcus sp. | reverse complement strand
CATGATCAGCGCGCTCAAGAAGCTTTCGGCCGACAACCTCGGCAATCTTCTCCCCCATCCCCTTCACGTTTTCCTCCACTATTCCCACCCGCCGGTGACCGCCCGGGTCGCGGCCCTGAAGGGGCTCTAAGATGCGCTGGGGAGGCGGATCATGAAGGTGCTCCCTTTGCCGAGGGTGCTGGCAACGTCGATGGTCCCGCCGTGGGCCTGGACGATATGCTTGACGATGGCAAGGCCGAGGCCGGTGCCTCCCTCTTTTCTGCTGCGGGATTTGTCGACGCGGTAAAAGCGCTCAAAAAGGCGGGGCAGGTGGGATCTCGGAATGCCGATGCCGTCGTCTTCGATGCGGATCTCGACGGCGCTGCCGTCCTGGGCGGCGCGAATGCGCACCGTGCTGCCGTCCCCGCTGTATTTGACGGCGTTGTCGATGAGGTTGACGACGGCCTGCTCCAGGAAATGGGGGTTGATCTCCGCGGAAAGGGATGGTTCGCACGCCGTTTCGATGGCGATGTTTTTCTCCTGGGCACTGCTTCGGCAGATGTCAACGGCGGCCTTGATGACCGGGGCGAGGGACTCGCGCTTCAGCCCGATGCCCCGGTTGTGACCCTTCTGCTCGATCTCCGAGAGCTTCATCAGGTCGTCGATGATGGCTGCAAGCCGGTTGGCGTGATTTTCGATGATCTGGAGGAAGCGGCGCGCCTCCTCTGGCTTCTCGGCAGCGCCGTCCCGCAGGGTTTCGACAAAACCCTTGATGGCGGTGAGCGGCGTTTTGATTTCGTGGGAGACATTGGCTGCAAATTCGCGGCGCATGGTCTCCAGGCGACGCAGCCGGGTGATGTCGTGAAAGACGACGAGGGTCCCGATCCGCTTGCCGTTCGACTCGCGGAGCGGTGATGAGTGGGTGCCGAGGATGCGCTCCTCCTCCTGGTAGATGCGGATCTCGCCGTCGGCGTCGCCCTCGCCTGTCAGTGCGGCCTGAACAAACCGGTGGAGCTGGGGGTTCCGGATCACCTCCTGAATGCTGCGGCCGATGGCGTTTTCGGGCTTGAACTTGAACATGTCGGCGGCGGCCTGGTTGACGTTGAGCAGCTGTTCGTCCATGTTGAGGGCGATCCCCCCCTCCTGCATGCTGGTGAGGACCGCCTCGAGCTCGTTGCGCTGCCGGTTGACGGTGTGGATGCGCTCGTTGAGGTCCGCCGCCATCCAGGTGAGGGCGTTGACCAGCATCACCATCTCCTTGGATCGGGGCGTGGGGATGGAATAGGTCAGATCGCCCCTGGCAAAATGCTCGGCGCCCTTTCGCACCTCTTCGATGGGGCGGGCGATGCGGCGGGCGACGATATAGCCGACCAGGGCGGAAATCACCGCCGCAAGAAGCCCCGCCAGAAAGATCGTTCTGCGGATGGACGAAACCTTCCGGCTGATTTCATCCAAGGGAATCGAGGCACGGATGACGGCCAGGGTGCTGCCCCGCTCCTCGACGGGCACGGCAACATACATCATGGACTCCGACAGGGTGTTGCTGTATCGAATCGACTGGCCGACGGCCCCGAAAAGGGCTTTGTTGATCTCGGGTCTGCCGGCGTGGTTGTCCATCTCTGCGGGGGATTCCTTTGAGTCGCCCACCACCCGGCCCGAGGGCAGCACGATGGTGATGCGGGTGCCGGAACGCTGCCCTGCGGTTTTGCTGAGACGATCCAGGGCGGCTTCGTCCAGCGGAGAGAGGCTTGGAACCACCGACGGCTCAAGGAGTTTCGCGCGGGATTCGAGCCCCTGGGTCATCTCTTCATGGAAATATCGCCGCATGGCATTTGAGGTATAGATGCTGACCATCAGCAGCGCCATCAGAATGACGACGAGGTAGGATGGATAGATCCGCCAAAATAGTGCCCTGGGCTTTTTCATGTCATCTCCTTGAAACGATATCCGACGCCGCGGACGGTCTGGATATAGTTGCCGCAGCTCCCCAGCTTTTTCCGGAGCCCGACGATCTGGACGTCCACACTTCGATCGGTGACGGGATAATTGTCGCCGCGGACGGCGTCGACGATCTGTGACCGGGTGAAGACCCACCCCGGGCGCCGGCTCAAGAACAGCAGGATCTGGAATTCCGTATACGAGAGCTCGCTCTCGTTGCTGC
>CAJXSB010000544.1 GCA_913060435.1 uncultured Desulfococcus sp. | reverse complement strand
CAGTGCCGTTGCCGCCGCCTACGCCGGCCGGCGAAAGATCGAATGGCTTGAAGTGGATGCCGGTGAAAAGGGATACCAGCGGACCGGCGAGTGGCTTCCCGAAAAGACCCTCGAGACCATCGAAGAACATGTGGTGGCCATCAAAGGCCCCATGACCACGCCCGTGGGCAAGGGCATCCGGAGCCTCAACGTCGCCATCCGGCAGAAGCTGGACCTCTACGCCTGCGTCCGTCCCGTTAAATATATCGACCCCGTCCCCAACCCCATGAAGGACCCCAAGGATGTCGATATGGTGATTTTCCGCGAGAACACCGAGGACCTTTATGCCGGCATCGAATTCGAATCCGGGTCCGACGAGGCAAAGGCCGTCATCGACTTCCTGAAGGAAAAAACCGGCGCCGATCTCGCCGCGGATACGGGCATCGGCATCAAGCCCATCAGCCCCAAAAACACCAAGCGCCTTGTCGCGGCCGCCATCCGGCACGCCATCGAAAACCACCTGCCCAGCGTCACCCTGATGCACAAGGGAAACATCATGAAGTTCACCGAGGGGGCCTTCCGGAAATGGGGATACGAGGTGGCCCGGGAGCGCTTCGCCGACCAGACCATCTCCGAGGCCGAGGTGTGGGAGCAATACGACGGCGTCGCGCCCGAGGGCAGGGTCGTCATCAAGGACCGGATCGCCGACATGCTCTTTCAGCAGGTGCTCCTGCGGCCGGCCGAATACTCGGTCATCGCCACCCCCAACCTTAACGGCGACTACATCTCCGACGCCCTGGCGGCCCAGGTGGGCGGGCTGGGAATGGCCCCCGGCGCCAACATCGGCGACACCTGCGCGGTATTCGAAGCAACCCACGGCACCGCGCCCAAATACGCGGGACTCGACAAGGTCAACCCCGGCTCCCTGATCCTCTCCGGTGCCATGATGCTCGACTACATGGGCTGGAAAGAGGCTGCAGCCCTGGTCCGGGAGGGCATCTCTGCGGCCATCAAGGCCGGGACCGTCACCTACGACCTGGCGCGCCAGATCGACGGTGCCACCGAGGTCAAATGCTCGGTCTTCGCCCAGAAAATCGTCGAAAAGATGGCGGCTTCATGACCCATTCCCGGCGGATCCCAGTCCAGGTTTCGGCGGCCGGCGGGCGGTGCCGCCACAGAAGGGAAGGAAGCCGCCATGGCACCGGCATCGTTTAAGGCCGGCTTCGTCCAGTTCGACGTCCGGACCGGGGCGGTGGCCGACAACCTCGCCGAGGCGGAGGCCCGCCTGGCGCACCTGGCCGATGAAGGGGCCGCCCTTGCCGTGCTGCCGGAGATGTGGTCCTGCGGCTTCGACAACGCCAACCTCGACCAGCACGCCCGGCGCACGCCGGAAATCCTCGAACGCCTGTCGAGGCTTGCGACGCGCCACCGCATGGTGATCGGCGGCTCCCTGCCCGAACGGGAGGGCGGGCGGATCTACAACACCCTCTATCTCCTGGACGCCGACGGGGCCGTCGCCGGGGCCTACCGGAAGGTGCATCTCTTTTCGGTCACGGACGAGCATCGCTATTTCAGCGCCGGGGACCGCTGTGTCGTCTGCCCCACCGCCCTGGGGCCGGTGGGCCTCATGATCTGCTACGACCTGCGGTTTCCCGAACTCTGCCGGACCCTCGCCCTCCAGGGCGCCTGGATTGTCATTGCGCCCGCCCAGTGGCCCGATGCCCGCATCGATGTATGGGATGTCCTGGCCCGGGCCCGGGCCATGGAAAACCAGCTCTACATCATCGGGGCCAACCGCTGCGGCATGGAGAACAATACCCGCTTCTCCGGCCATTCCATCATCGTCGACCCCGGCGGGAGGATCCTGGCCCACGCCCCGGGGGGCGTTCCCTGCACCGGATCCGCTGTATTGGACCAGGGGTCTCTCCAGCGAATCCGGGAAAAGGTCCCCGCCCTGGAGGAAAGGATGCCCGGCGTCTATGACCTCTAAGCTCATGGCCCGGGACGCCCTGGCCGATCACTTGGCGGCGGTCCGGACGCCCGACCGGCCGGTGGTTTTTACCAACGGCTGCTTCGACCTGCTCCACGTGGGGCATGTCCGCTACCTCACGGCCGCCCGGGACCTGGGCGCCTGCCTGGTGGTGGGGGTCAACTCCGACGC
>CAJXSB010000543.1 GCA_913060435.1 uncultured Desulfococcus sp. | reverse complement strand
TGGAGATGGTGGGTCTGCCCGCCAGTTTCGCCGGCTACTACCCCTATCAGCTCAGCGGCGGGCAGGCACGACGGGTGGGGGTGGCCAGAGCCCTGGCACTGTCCCCCCAGCTGATCATCGCCGATGAACCCACCGCCGGCCTGGACGTGTCGGTTCAGGGTGAGATCCTCAACCTGCTCTTCCGCCTGCAGAATGAGCTCGAGATCAGTTTCCTGATCATTACACACAACCTGGCGGTGGTGCGCCACACCTCCGATCGTATGGCCATCATGTATCTCGGCCGTTTCGTGGAGACGGGACCGACGGCGGAGATCTTCCGCCGGCCGCGCCATCCCTATACCCATGCCCTGCTCTCTGCCTCACCGGAACCGGATCCGGACGCCCCCGGAAGCCGGATCTACCTCAAGGGCGAAATCCCCAGCCTGGTCGATCGACCGCCGGGGTGTGAATTCCACACCCGCTGCCCCCGAGCGAACGAGCTGTGCAGGAGCCGCTTCCCGGCGCTGCGGCATGTGGGGCCCGAGCACGAACTGCACTGCCATGACCCAGGATAACACAGGATATCCCAGGGCAGCCCGGGATATCCGTTTCAGCCGATTCAACCATCATTGCAATTCGACGGACAAGGCGGCGGCCTCGTCCGGAAACAGCGGCGCTGCTGCCGATTGAAGGCATCGGCCCGGAAGCGGCGCATGGCAAATGGAACCAACAGGAGATGTCACCATGGCGGAGTTGAAGAAGAACTGGCTCAAATTTCTCAGTGAGGAAGATATTCGCAGCATTGATGCCGCCAGCAGGCAGGTGCTGGCCGAGGTGGGGGTTCGCCTGGAGGATGATGATCTGGCGGCCCGGTTGGTGGATGCGGGCGGCACCCGCCGGAAGGGCAGGGTTCAGATTCCCCCCGGGCTCATCGACGCCGCCCTGGCGGATCTGCCGGGCGAGGTGATCTTCGGCAGCCGCAGCGGCAGGAAACTCCACATCCGGGAAGGGGATGTGGCCACCCACACCGGCGGCTCCATCCCCTATGTGGTGGACCTGGAGAGCGGCCAAAAACGCAACGCCTCCCTCGCCGACCTGGAGGACATGCTGCGCCTGATGAACCACCTCGAGCACCTGAGCATGTGCGGCGGCGTGATCCTTCCCCAGGAGGTGCCGTCGAGCATCAGCGAACTGACGGCACTGGCCGCGGTCTTCCGATTCGGACAGAAGCCCGGCTCCGGCATGGCGATCTCCACGGCCGCCCAAGCCCGCTATGCGGTCGAGCTCTACAAGGCCATGGCCGACGCCGTTCCAGACCTGGACCAATTTCCGATTCTGAACATCGGTGTATCGCCGGAAAGCCCCCTCTACTATCCCCGGGAGATCGTCGGCATCATGAAGTCCCTGATCTCGGCCGGCATCCCCACCCTGGCCCTCGTGGCCCCCATTCTGGGATTCACCGCCCCGATGACGTTGGCCGGCGGGCTCACCCAGATGAACGCCAACCTCCTGGCCTATGCGGTCATCAGCCACGCCATCAATCCGGCGACCCCCATGATCTACGGCGCCCGGCTCTGCGTGGCCAACATGCGCACCGCCCATTCGGTCTGGGGGGTGCCCGAGGTGGGGGTCATCGGCGCCTGTTCGGCACAGCTGGCCCGGTATTACGGGCTGCCCTCGGACGTCTACGGCTACGCTTCCACCGCCTGCGCCTACGACCCCCAGTTGGGAGCCGAGACCGCCCGCAACGGGCTGCTGCCCATGCAGGCGGGCGCCAACATCATCTCCGGTTTCGGCTTCTTTGGCAGCGGCTTCCTCTCCTCCCTGGAAGGACTGGTGATCGACAACGAGATCTTTGCCACGAACCTCCACGCCTGCCGGGGCATCACCGTCGACGCCGACCACCTGGCGGTGGAAGTGATCGCAGCGGCCATGGACGGCAAGGACTACTTCCTCCAGCAGCACACCCTCAAGCACCTTCGCACGGGTGAGCTCTATCAGCCGAAGATCGGGCTCTACGGCCTGGTCAAGCAGTGGGAGGAGGAGGGTGCCAAGGACATGACCGAGCGGGCGCGGGAGGAAGTGAGAAACATTCTGGCGGCCAACGAGGATATCCCCCTGCCCGAATCGGTGGAGCGGGAGTTTTTGAATATCCTCAAATC
>CAJXSB010000542.1 GCA_913060435.1 uncultured Desulfococcus sp. | reverse complement strand
CCCACGGGCCACATCGGCATCTACGTCAGCTCCAAGATCCAGCAGCAGTTCGTCCCGAAAATCAGCGCCTGGCTCAAAGAGCGGGAGGCCTTTGAAAAATCGCCGAAATCCCCGAAAAAGGCGCGCACCCCCAAAAAGCAGGATACCGCTTCGGCGGCCTGATCCGTTCACGACATCATCATTCATCTTTTTATCTAAGGAGGGATATATGACGACATCCCAGGACTTCTTCAAGAGCATCTGCGAGGTCAACCGCGCCTTTGGGAGCACCCTCGAGCAAAAAGCGCTGCTGGACCTGGTGGTGGACAAGGCGGTCGAGACCATGGGCGGAAAAGCGGCCTGCCTCTTCCTGGCGGACAAGCGGAAGGACGTATTCGTAGCGATGGCGCAGAAGGGCCTCTCCAAGGACTACCTCCACACCCCGCCGAAGGAAGCCAAAAAGCTGGTGGACGAGATTGTCAAGGAGGGCTACCTGGCCATCGGGGATGCCACGACGGACCCCCGGGTGACGGACCACGAGGCCAAGAAAAAGGAGGGCATCGCCTCGATGCTGGTGGTGCCGGTCATGGTCCGCGGCAAGGCCGTCGGCGTGCTGACCCTCTACAGCGACACGCCGCGGGAGTTCACCCCGGACGAGATCGCGTTCCAGAGCGCACTGGCCGAGCACGGGGGCATGGCTGTCAAGACAGCCCAGCTCTTCGAGCGAATCAACGACAATGCCAAGCTCTTCCTCGACCTCGCCGCCAGCATCAACTCGAGCCTCGACATCAAGCGCATCATGAACATCATGACGAGCAGCATCCAGGAATCCTTTGACATGAAAGGGGTAAGCATCCGGCTCTTCAACAAGGAGACCGGGGCGCTGGACCTGGTGGCGAGCGCGGGACTCAGCAAGGCATTCCTGGAGAAGGGGCCGGTGTTCGCGGACAAAAGCATGAGCGAGGTCATGCGGGGGGAGACGGTGGTGATCCGGGACGTGGCCACGGACAAGCGTATCCAGTACCCGGAGGCGGCCGTCAAAGAGGGCATCGCCACCCTGCTCAGCGTTCCCATCCGTTCGGCGGAAGAGGTCATCGGCGTGATGACCCTCTCCAGCGAAGATCCGGACCGGGAGTTCCCCAGGGACCTCGTCACCCTCGCCAACGCACTGGCCCATCAGGGGGGGCTGGCCATTCAGAACGCCTCCCGGTACCTCACGCTCCAGGACGACAAGGAGAGCCTGGAAAAAGACGTCTGGTCCCACCGGCAGTGGTTTTAGCCCGCAGAAGAATGCATCCATCCGCAGCATGAACCGCAAAAGAAAGGAGACACCATGCTCGAAATCAAAGACGCCGTGGCCGTCATCACCGGCGGCGGGGGCGGCATCGGCCTGGCCATCGCCAAGCGGGCCCTACAACGCATGGGCGGTGAGCTGAGAATCGAATCCGCCGTCGGCAAAGGCAGCACCTTTCTGATCAGCCTTCCTGCGGCCATCGTAAGAGATGCACATCCTGAATGTTGACTTCCCGCTAATCCCTTTATCGTTCGAATTGCGGCACGACAAATGAAGGGACAATGCCGTACATTCGGCAATCGATAGGATCACTGCTTCCAGCTTGCCTTTTGGCAGAGCCCAAAAGTGGCCGACGACTTCTTTTTGGGATCAATCGGTGACTTTGATCACCACCAGGGTGGCGTCGTCTTCCCGCGGGCCCTCTTGCCGGTGGTCCTCGACGGCTTGGAAGATGGCATCCCGGATGGCCGCGGCCGACAGGGCCTGATGGGCCCGTATAAGGTCGCGGAGAGGTTCCTGTCCGAACATACGGCCTCGGGGATTGCGGGTTTCGTGCACCCCGTCGGTACCGATCAAAACGATGCCTCCCGCCGGCCAGCCCTGTTTTTCGTATTCACGGTAGGTATAGTCGGGATCGATCCCGAGGGCCAAACCCTCACCGTCCAGCGTCTCGAAGCGATCGCGACGGGGGTCGTAAAAAAGCGCGGCGTCGTGCCCGGCCCGGATCCAGCGCAGACGCCGATGGGACGGATCGATCTCCAGCCAGAACAAGGTGATGAACCACCCCGTATCCTGGATGTCCCGGGCCAGGAAGCGGTTGACGGCGCCGACCAGGGGTGTACCCCCCGTATAGGCCGCCGCCCCCGCGATGAGATGG
>CAJXSB010000541.1 GCA_913060435.1 uncultured Desulfococcus sp. | reverse complement strand
AAGACGGCGCTCGCCCACCGCAACCCGTTCGAGTTGCTGGTGGCCACCATTCTCTCCGCCCAGACCACCGATCGCCAGGTCAACAGCGTTACCGAAGCCCTCTTCGAGCGCTTTCCCTCCCCCGCCCACCTGGCGGCGGCCCCATTGGAAGACATCGAGGCGCTCATCCGGCCGACGGGCTTTTTCCACAACAAAGCCCGCAATATCAAGGCCTGTGCCCGGGCCCTGGCCCAGCGCCACGACGGGCGGGTTCCCCGGGACCTGGAGGCCCTGACCCGCCTGCCGGGCGTGGGCCGCAAAACCGCCAACGTCGTCCTCGGGGCGGCCTTCGACATCCCCGGCATGGTGGTGGACACCCACGTCAAGCGGATCTCGAGGCGACTCGGCCTGACCCGCCATGCGGATCCGGTCAAGATCGAGTTCGACCTCATGGCAACGGTCCCGGAGCCGGAGTGGAACGACCTGGGTCTCCGGATGATCTATTTCGGCCGGGAGATCTGCCGGGCCCGAAAGCCGGCCTGTCCGAACTGCACCCTGATCGATCTCTGCGAGTATCCGGACAAGACCATCTGAGTCGCAGGTCTGCGGCCCGACGTCCGGGGCCGGAAGCACCCGGCCGATGGATCCAATGCATTATTTCCCGATCACCCGACGATGTTCTCCATACTAAAGAAACTATTCCAGCGGCCGCCCCGGGAGGCGGCCCGGCCCGAGCCGCCGCCCGAACCGGCGGACAAGGGGCGGGATGCGGCATACCGGCATTCCCACGATGAACCCGACCGCCCCGAAACGGCCGAGGTCGAACCGGCGCCGGAGGTGCCGAAGGCGCCCGAAAAACCGCCTGCAGGGACCGTGCGCCCGAAGCGGCCTCCGGTCCGCCCGAAGCCAACGGCCGGGAAGAAGCGCCGGAAGGCGCCGAGGGCCCCCGCCAAAAACCGCCACGGCATCCCCGTGTTCCAGCGGGACGCCGATATCGAATCCCTGTTCGATAATCGGCCCGAGGCCGTGGGGGAGGAGGCGGACCGTCAGGGCCCCGAAGACGCCCCCCCGGCGCCGTCCCGGGTCCGGCGTACGCCCCGGAACAAGCACGGCATTCCCGTTTTCGGGGAACAGACCGACTTTTCGATATATTTTCGAGACGGCGCACAGGGGCCTGCCGTCGACGGCGGCAGGGGGGGGGGCGCCGGAGCACCACCGCCCGAGGCCGACGATTTCAGCACTCTGCTCGAGGCCTCCCTCGCTGAAAAGGGCATGGCGGCACTCCTGCAGGAGAAGGAGAGCGGGACCGCCGGCGACCTCAGCCAGAGCCCGGCCCAGGTCATCCGGGGGTATCCGCCGCCCCAGGAGGAGCTTGACCTCCACGGCCGGACATCCCGGGAGGCCATAGCGGAGACCCGGGCGTTTGTAGAGCGGTCCCGGTACCGTGGGAAACGGACCGTGCTCATCATCGTGGGCAAGGGGCTTCACTCCGAGGGCCGGGCCGTCCTGCCGGATGTGGTGGCGGCGGAGCTGGCCCGCCTGCGGCAGGAAAAGCAGGTCCTGGCCCACCGCTGGGAGCGTGGCGCCAAACGGAAGAGCGGGGCCATCATCGTCTATCTCCATCCCATCCGTGCCGGGGGCTGAACCGTGCGGTCCGTGGTGGAGCGTCGTCTGGCGCCGGTGGGGGAACGGCGCCTCGAAAGCATCCGGGTGCGCGTCAGCTCCCCCCGGGCGCTCGTCTTCGTGCCGCCCCTCATCGGCGGAGACGCCGCCCAGCAGGTCCGGAATTTCAGGCGGCTGATCCGCATGGGCTACGACGTCGTCTCCTTCAGTTACACGGGGCACGGCCGGTCAACCGGGCGCTTCTTTCATGCCGCCGCCATCCAGGATACGACCGTGATGCTCCGGATCGCAGCCGAAGAGAGCCGACGGGACGGCCTGCCCATGGCCGGGATCGCCTGCTGCTACGCCGCCATACCGCTGATCTGCAGCAACAGTCGCATGGAGACGCCGCTCCAGAAGCTGGTGCTCATCAATGCGGTTTTCGAACTCAGCGCCCGGGCCGCCCTCTCGTCCTTCCTCCGGTATTACCATGAAATTCACGGGCGGCGGCGCCCATTGATGCCCTTCCGGGAGGTTTTCCGGCGCTATCTCGATTTCATGTTTCCCAATGTCCGGAAAACCCGCC
>CAJXSB010000540.1 GCA_913060435.1 uncultured Desulfococcus sp. | reverse complement strand
TGGGGGGAGCATTGACCCCTTTCCGCGCCATGGCGAGGACGGCGGCCGCCCGCGCGGCGTCCAGCGCCCCCATCATCGGCAGGTCGATCCGAAAGAGGTCCCCGCCATAGGCATCGTCAAGGTAGGCCAGGGCCATCCGCCAGGGCTCCCGGACAGCGGCGTCGCCGCCGGGCATGGGGACGTAGGCCAGGTGGGCGGCCCGCCGGAAGTGCCGGTATTCGGCGATAAGCACCTCGCCGCCCCATACTGCGCCGTCCTCACCGTATCCCGTGCCGTCAAAGGCGAGCCCGATGACCGGGCCGTCAATGCCGTTTTCGGCCATGGCCGCCGCGATGTGGGCGTGGTGGTGCTGGACCGCGATCTTTGTCCCCTTTTCACGCAGGAGGGCGTAGCGGGTGCTGAGGTAGTCGGGATGGGCGTCGTGGGCGATGCGTTCCGGGGTGATGTCCAGGATCCGCTCGAGGTGGCGGACGGTGGTGTCGAGGAAACGATAGGTCTCGAGGTTTTCCACGTCCCCGATATGCTGGCTCAGAAAGGCGTGCTTCCCCTTGGTGAGGCAGACGACGTTTTTGAGGCTCGCGCCGCAGGCCAGGACCTGTGGCACGGGGCGGTGCAGGATGACCGGCGCCGGCGCGTAGCCCCGCGAACGCCGGATGAATCGGAGGCCCCCTGCCGCATGCCGTACGATGGCATCGTCGGCCCGGAGGTAGATGTCCCGGTTGTGGACGAGAAAAGCATCGGCGATGGACGAAAGTCGCTCGACGGCTTCATCGTTGTCGATGGCGATAGGTTCGTCGCTGATGTTGCCGCTCGTCATGACCAGGGCGGTGAAATGAGCGGCCCCGGTGCGGAAAAGGAGGTGGTGGAGCGGCGTGTAGGGGAGCATCACCCCGAAGGTCCGGCTTCCCGGGGCGACGCCATGGACCAGGCCGTGCCCGGGACGCTTCTCCATCAGGACGATGGGCCGCCGGGAGGAGGTGAGAATCTCGGCCTCCTCCGTCCCGATCCGGACGATTCTCCGCGCGGCCTCCAGGTCGGGCGCCATCAGGGCGAAGGGCTTTTCTTCCCGCCGCTTTCGCCGCCGGAGCCGGGCGACGGCGTCGGCGTTTTCCGCGTCGGCGGCGAGATGGAATCCCCCCAGCCCCTTGACGGCCAGGATCTGTCCTTCCCGGAGCAGCGCCGCGGCGGCGGCGATGGGATCGGGGGCCGCCACGGCCCGCCCGGCGCCGTCCTGGAGCGCGACCTGGGGACCGCAGGCCGGGCAGGCGTTGGGCTGGGCATGAAACCGCCGGTCTGCCGGGTTGTCGTATTCCGACTGGCAGGCGGGACACATGACGAACTCGGCCATGGCGGTCTTGGGCCGGTCATAGGGGATGTCTTCGATGATGGTGTACCGGGGGCCGCCGTTGGGGGAGTTGATGAACGGGTAGCGGTAGCGCCGGTCTTCCGGGTCGAACAGCTCCCGCAGGCAGTCGTCGCAGACGGCCGTGTCGGGTGAGATGAGCGTCCGGGTCCGGGTCCGCCCGGCGCTGGGAACGATGACGAAATCCGTGAATCCCCCCCTCGGCGCGTCGGAGGACCGGACCTCGGTGATGACGGCGAGGGGCGGCGGTGCCGCTTCGATCTCGCGGCAGAATGCCGAGACGCTTTCGGGAGCCCCCTCCACGTGGATGCGCACGCCCGACGAAGTGTTGGCCACCTCCCCCGTCAGGCCGTGGCGACGGGCCAGCTGATAGACATGCGGCCGGAAGCCGACGCCCTGGACAATGCCGTTGATGTAAAGTTTTCGGGATATCACGGCTCAGGGCTTGGGCAGATCCCAGCGGGCGCCGGGCGATGCCGGCGGACCGGGCGTCACGGTTCCTGCGGCAGCGCCGTCGCCGCGCGGCTCCCCTTCGAAGGCGTCGAGCACGCCCTTTGCGGCGGCGATAAAGCCGCCCACGTCCGAGAGGGTCGACGGGATGATCATGGTGTTGTTTGTCCGGGCCAGCCTTCCGAACTCCTGGATATACTGCTCGGCGATGCGGAGGTTGACCGCCTGGAGGCCGCCCTCCGCCTGGATGGCGGCCGCGATCTTCTGGATTCCGCTGGCGGTGGCTGCAGCGACGCGCTCGATCTCCTGCGCCCGGCCTTCGGCCTCGTTGATCCGCTTCTGTTTTTCCCCTTCGGC
>CAJXSB010000539.1 GCA_913060435.1 uncultured Desulfococcus sp. | reverse complement strand
AAACCGGGCCGCAACTACTACACCGAGTTCGTGGAGAAGGTGCCCGAGGACTGCGTGGTCCTGACCCTGGCCTGCGGCAAGTTCCGGTTCTTTGACAAGGATCTCGGCGATATCGGCGGCATCCCGCGCCTTCTGGACGTGGGCCAGTGCAACGACGCCTATTCGGCCGTAAGGATCGCCCAGGCCCTGGCCGACGCCTTCGGGGTCGGCGTCAACGACCTGCCGCTCTCCCTGGTCCTTTCCTGGTACGAGCAGAAGGCCTGCGTCATCCTGCTGAGCCTGCTCCACCTGGGCATCAAGGACATCCGCCTCGGACCGAGCCTGCCGGCCTTCATCAGCCCCAACGTGCTCAACGTCCTGGTGGAGAACTTCAACATCATGCCCATCGGCACCCCCGAGGACGACCTCAAGGCCATCCTCGGATAGAGAAAAAAACCGGCGGACACCGAACGACTGAAACAGACCGCCGGAACGAAGCTTCATAAACATCGCCGGCTGCGGAACCCTCCGCAGCCGGCGTTCGTATTTCGAGGGGGCGGAAATGCAGCGTCATCTCAACCGCATGACGGCTTGATTTCGCCGGTGCCGGTGAATAGCTTTTTCATCAGGTTGCTTTGTGATCTGGACGGCATACCGGAGGGAACGCGCAGACACTCCGGAAGCACGGATCCTCATCCAATCCTTTCGATGTGAGGAGATGGTAATGAAAACATCGCACAAGGATCCAAGAGAGCGGCGCCCGGCCGACCGGACGCGAAAGCGCCGGATAAGCCGGCGGCATTTCCTGATGGCCGCGGGTACGGCCGGCATCGGCGCCCTTTCCTCGATCTACGGCTGCAAGGAGGAGCATATGAACCTGTTCACCAACACCAGCGACAAACTGTCGACCGCCCAGGCGGCCCCGGCCATGCCCCCGCCCATCGACTTGGCGGCGCCTCAGGAAATCCGCTCGGCCACCTTCGGCATGGGGTGATTCTGGGGTGTCGAGTCCCGGTTCGGGACCATCGCAGGCGTCGTCCGGACCCGCGTCGGCTATGCCGGCGGCGATCTGGCAAACCCCACCTACCGCCGCATGGGAGACCACACCGAGTCGGTGCGAGTCGAGTACGATCCGACGGTCATCTCCTACGAGGCCCTGCTCCAGCACTTCTGGGAGGGGCACGACCCCACCGAAGGCACGAACTACCGGCAGTACATGGCCGCCGTCTTCTTTCACGACGAGGAGCAGCAGCAACGGGCCGAGGCGAGCCGGAACGCCCTCGCCGCAAGCGTCGGGGAGAAGGTCCGCACCCGGATTCTTCCGGTCAAGGCATTCACCGACGCCGAGGACTACCACCAGAAATACCACCTGCGGCAGCACCGGGAGCTGATGTCCGAGTTCCGCCGCATGTATCCCCGGGACGCCGACTTCAAGCACTCCACCGCCGCGTCCCGGGTCAACGGATACGTAGGGGGATTCGGCAGCGCGGCGGCGCTCGCTTCGGAGATCGCATCCTACGGACTCAGCGAGGGCGCCCAGAACACCCTGCTGTCACGGGTCCGGCGCTTTCCGGGAGGATAGCCGGGCGCGGTTTCCTGCGGCCACGGCCGATTTGAATTGACGGGTCCCCCGGGAGAGTCTAAAAAAATGTCCATGCCCCAAAATACGACAACCGAGCGCAAACGGGAAAAGACGATCGAGACCTTCCTCTACTGCCTGGCCCAGGTGGTTCGGAACCCGGAGATGCCTTTTGCCGAACGGGCCCAGATCATCGCAGGGATGATCCCCCAGTCGATGAGCGAACCTTCGGCCGCCGCGGCATGCATCCGATTGGATCAACAGGTCTTCTACAGCCCCGGGTATTCAGAGGAGAACGCGGCCCATATCCTCGCCGAACATATCTGCATTGCCGGCCGGCAGCGGGGGATCCTCAAGGTGGCCTTTTCCCGCAAGCCCCAGGCAGCAGGGCTGCAGCCCTCGCCGGTGGTCATGGAGGAGCAGCGCCTGATGCGGACGGTGGCCCACCACCTCTCGCTGATGCTGGAAAAGGAGGAAGGAGAGATCCAGAAGGCCGAGCTCGAGGCCCAGGTGCGCCACGCCGACCGACTCGCCAAGATCGGCCAGCTGGCGGCGGGCTTCGCCCACGAGATCAACAACCCCCTCAACAGCATCCTCGGCTTCGCCCAGCTGGCCG
>CAJXSB010000538.1 GCA_913060435.1 uncultured Desulfococcus sp. | reverse complement strand
GGAGGGGCTCCGCCCGATCCGGGGCGCCATGAAGCCGTCATAGGCCTTCAGCCCCGGCGGGATCCTCAAAAAGACCGGCGGGCCATCAACGCCGACGGTGCGGATGCTGAGGGCCCGGTTGCAGTTGAACGAGGCGTACCAGGGCACCGGCAGTGCGCCCTGGAGCATCTCGAAATTGCGGCATCCCTTGGTTTCGAGAATGACCCGCCGCCCGGCGCCCATGGCGTCCATTTCATCGAGGAGGTCGCGGCTCACCGTTCGGGGATCGATGCACCCGGCACGGGGGCCGTTGGGGCTGACGGCGATCCGGCCCCTCCGGACCAGGTCCACGAAGCAGGCAAAAGAGGGCTCCGCAAGGATACCGGGGAGGTCCGCAGCAGCCAGATCATTGCCGTAGCGGCCGTTGCGGGGCACGAAGAGCAGCGTCAGGCGGGGGTTCCGCTCCAGCATGGCCTCGAAGCGCTTCATGTCGACGAGGGACTCCATGTAGTCATCGCAGAAAAATACGACCAGCGTCGGCACCACTGCCTCGGCCACCTCGCGGAAATAGGCCTCGATCGATTCGAGGCCGAACCGGCCCCGGGGATCCGACGCCAGGCCGATAATGCCCCGGGCAGCGTTCAGAAGGGACGATGGGGAAACCGCCCGCACGGCGGCCATGCTCCGAACCCATCCGGCATCAATGGACATCAGCTCCCGGTTGAGCAGGTCCGAGGCCGCCGATGCCGAACTCTTGAGGTTGATGCCTGCATAGCCCGAGAGCACCGCCACCTGGATCAGGCGGGAGATGTCCGTGCTCCGGCCGTCGAGGATGCCGGCGGCCGACATGGCATGGATCAGGGCCAGGCCGAGCCGGTGGCAGAGGGCGTTGAACGCCGCGTAGGGATGGTTCTTGCAGGCCGGTGCGGGCCGGCCGGTCAGAATGGTGAGAAGCCGGACAAAGGCGTCCTCATACATCTGCTGGGGGATGGCCGCATGGAGGGGCGCGCCCGGGGCGGCCTCGAACTCCAGCACCATTTTCGCCTGCCGGACCGCCGCAACGGATTCCCGGTCTCCGGGGCCCGGAGCGTGCGGCGCACCCCGGGAGGCCCCGAGGCGGATCAAGGTTTTTGCCAGGGTCCGGTCGACCCAGTCATCATAGCTCTCCAGCCTGGAATCGAGGGTGTCCTGAAAAATCTCGGGGGAGGTCCTGCGGTCGCCGATGGCCATGGTCCCCGGCAGGCGGGGCGGTCCGAAATAGCGGGAAATCCGCTCGCCGGGCGCAGGGCGGGGATCCGGGCACAGGATGGCGCTGGCCATTGCCCGCCGGGTATCGCTGGTCGTTTTCCGAAAATCCCGCGGCCTCATGAAAAGTGAATATAGCACAGTTCTCGGAATCTTCTCAACATTTTCAGGGTTCCTGTTTCAGGGTTCCTGTCCATGTTTCGGCGCTGCTCATCCACGCGGCGCCGGACGGAGGCGGCTGTCGTTCCGGACAACCGTTCCTTGGGGAGCTGATTTTTGATTGATTTTATCCCATCTGCTGATATATTTGAATTTTATATTGATTCCCACGACGATGCACCGTCGGACGTTTACGTTTCTGCATCGCATCCAAGAGATCCCGGCGCCGACAGCGCCTGCTGCGGGCGCCGTCCGGGCGCTTGAAAGGAAACAGACCGTGCTGGAAGCCTTTGCCCTGGCCACCATACTGATCGGCTTTCTCGGCATCATTCTCAAGCGGAACGTGTTGATGAAGATCATTGCCATGGACATCATGAGCACCGGGGTCATCTCCTATTTCGTCACTTCGGCGGCCAGGAAGGGGATGATCACCCCCATCGCCGGAGGTGCGCCCGAAGGCGCCTTTGCCGATCCCGTGCCCCAGGCGGTAATCCTGACGGCGATCGTCATCGGCTTTTCCATCCTGGCGCTCATGCTGGTCTGCGCCATGAAGCTGTCGCGGGACAACCCCACCCTGGACATCGACGATATTGAAAGGCGCCAGGCACCGTGATCCCCCTGACCCTGATCTGGATCATCGGGCCGTTTCTCGGCGCATTTCTCATCTATGCCATTCCCCGGCTCGCCCGGCTGCTGGCCATGGCCGGCGCAATCCTTTCAGGCCTCTACGCAGGGCACCGATTCATTGCGGATTCGCCCCTGCCCCTGCGCCTGCTGGATCATTTCGGCATCAGCCTGCTGGTCG
>CAJXSB010000537.1 GCA_913060435.1 uncultured Desulfococcus sp. | reverse complement strand
TGGACCCGAGGGAGCTTAAAGAACGGACCCGGCAATTTGATCTATCCCTGGACCGTTTCACCATCGCCCTGGTGGAGGTTGACCGGATACAGAACACGGAAGCCGAGGAGGAACAGAGCGGGTACAACCGCCAGGCCTACCAGTACGGCATTATGAATACCTTTGAGGAAATGCTCTCCAATGAATTTACCGTGGTCAGCGTGGGTATCTCACAAAACCAGACCGCCTTTATCATATACCCCCAGGATGCGTCGTCACAGGAGTACCTAGAAAAGCTGGAGGCCCGGTGCAACGATCTCCAGCAGATGATACTCGATAGTTTCGGGGTGGGGATCAGCATCGCCTTAAGCTCGGAGGGAAAGGGTCTCACAGAGCTCCACGAGACCTTTATGGAGGCGAAGCGGGCCATCGCCTACAAGTCCTACCTGGGCAACAACGCCATCATCCTATTCAGCGATCTCGAGCCTTTTTATAAGGGCCGGGACCATGCCCAGATAGAGGGAATCCGAAAGCTGCTCTTTGACGCCATAGACACCGGGTCAAAAAATCTGGTGGAGGAGCGGATGGTCAGCTACTGCTCCATACTGGAGGCGGAAGAGGGGATGGATGCCCGGAGCCGGAAAGCCAACGTAGCCGACACCATCAAGGCCCTGGCGGCCCGGAGCAAGGATGTGCACCTGGATATAAAGGAGATACTCCCCGGCGAGGATGCGCCCATAGAGGTATGGGAAAAGACCCTGATGGACGCTGCCCTGCAGGTGGTGGAATCCATACATCAATATAATTACAAGGGATTTCGGCTGATTATGCAGAAATCCATCGAGTACCTCCATGAAAATTATCACCAGCAGATCATGCTGAAGGATGTGGCGGACCACGTGTATGTCAGTCCGTATTATGTAAGCCGGATGTTTAAGAAGGAGACCGGCAAGACCTTCACCGAATACTTAAATGAGATCCGGATCAACAAGGCGGAAGAGCTGCTGACAGGTCTCCCGGCAGCGTATAAAACCGCCCTCAACCTACCCGAACAGGCCTTCCGGATGCTTGCGAAAGGCAGAGTATGCGCTTACCTTGCAGGTCCCGGCATCGTCAACCGGGCCGTGCTGAAGCGCATGAAGGCAGCCGCCCCCGGCAGCGCCGGAATGCAGGAGATCACGGAGGTCTTTGTCGCCTCCGAGTCCCTGCTCTATCCATACGTGCATGCAAGACACGCCCCATTGGTGACGGCGGTGACGGCGGCCCTGCGGGGTATGGCGGACGACGGAACGCTCGACAATCTCTTCCATGCCGCCTGGTGGCCGGTTCTGCCATGATGCAGCGCAGGACTGAGGAGAGCCGGAAATGATACCCATCAGCCGAACACTGGCCCTTTGGCTCGGGACGATCATCATCCTATCCGGGATTTTGGTTGGAGTCGTCCATGTGTTCATCCGGATGGCCGGCCATGAGGCATCGTATCTCGACGATGTCCGGGACAGGGCCGATTTCATTGCGCGGGAGCTGGCGGTCGATCTCTGGACGTATAATGAACGGTCCATCGCCCATATCTCCCAAACCGCCATTACCCTTTCCAACATCAGCGCCATCCAGATCCGGGATGAAGGCGGCGCGGTGCTCTTTTCCCAAGGGGATGTTGCAGCCCCGGATGCCCTTCTCATCCGGAAAAAAATCCAGCACCGGAGCAGGGCCATCGGCGAAATCCGGCTCGCCTTCGCGCCGTTTGATCCTTCGACGGTCTGGTGGCCCACGCTGACCACTGCCGCCGCCGTTCTCGTGCCGGTTCTCCTGGCGTCGGTCCTGCTCACATTCTTTGTGCTGAAGCGCTGTCTTTCCAGGCCGCTGAACGATCTCCTGCGCGGGATACGGTCCATTTCAGAGGGGCGGTACGAGACCCGGATTGCCGTTGGGGGGGGCCGCGAGCTGGGCATCATCGCCGATTCGGTCAACCGCCTCTCGACGCAACTGCGCCAAAGGGAGCGAACCCTGAAGGAGAAGGAGGACAAGCTTCAGGAGAGTCTGGAAAAATACCGCGTGCTGTTCAGCGCCTTTCCACTGGGCATCAGCGTGACCGATCCCGCCGGTGTCATCCTCGAGACCAACGCCCAGGCGGAGGCCCTGCTCGGGCTTCGCAACCAGGAGCACGAACGCCGGTCCATCGACAGCGATGCCTGGCATATCATTCGGCCG
>CAJXSB010000536.1 GCA_913060435.1 uncultured Desulfococcus sp. | reverse complement strand
CTGGGACCGGAGAACAAGCTGGTAATCGCCCCGGGACTCATGAGCGGCTCCGCGGCCTCGACCTCCGGCCGGATCTCCGTCGGCTGCAAAAGCCCCCTGACAGGGGGTATCAAGGAGTCCAACGCCGGCGGACAGGCCGGACAGGTCATGGCCCGCCTTGGCTATGCGGCCATCATCATCGAGGGCGAGAGCAAAAGCGATGATCTCTACAAGGTCTTCATCGACAAGGACAAAGTGGAGATCACCCCGGCCAATGAATTCAAGATGACGACCAACTATGACATGGCCGACAAGATGAAGGCCCTTCACGGTGAAAAGGTGGCCATGGTCTCCATCGGCCCCGCCGGCGAGATGAAGCTCTGCGCATCCTCCATCGCCGTCACGGACCGGGAGTTCCGTCCGTCCCGCCACGCAGGCCGCGGCGGCGTCGGTGCGGTCATGGGCTCCAAGGGCATCAAGGTGATCATCCTCGACGATGCGGGCTGCGGCATGCGAAAACCCAAGGACCCCGAACGCTTCAAGGCGGCCAACAAACTGTTTGTGGGGGGCCTGAGAAAGCACGCGGTGACCGGCGAGGGGCTTCCGGCGTACGGCACCAATGTTTTGACCAACGTCATCAACGAAGCCGGCGCCTATCCGACCTACAATTTCCAGAAAGGCCAGTATGCGGATGCCGCCAAGATCAGCGGCGAGGCCCAGGCCGAGCTGGAGGAGAAGCGCGGCGGCAACCCGACCCACGGCTGCCACGTGGGATGCGCCATCCGGTGCTCCGGAATCTTTGTGGACAAGGACGGCAACTACATCACCAAGCAGCCCGAATACGAGACGGTCTGGGCCCACGGCGGGAACTGCGGCATCTGTGACCTCGACGACATCGCAAAACTCGACTTCCTTGACGACAACTTCGGCCTCGACACCATCGAAATGGGCGTCACCATCGGCGTGGCCATGGAGGCCGGGCTGATCAAATTCGGCGATGCCGAGGGCGCCATTAAGCTGCTCGAAGAGGTGGGCAAAGGCACGCCGATGGGGCGGATCCTCGGCAACGGTGCGGCGTTCACCGCCAAGGCCTTCGGCATCGAGCGCGCTCCGGTGGTCAAGAACCAGGCCATGCCGGCCTACGATCCCCGTGCCGTCAAGGGCATCGGCGTGACCTACGCCACCACCCCCATGGGCGCGGACCACACCGCTGGATACGCCATCGCCACCAACATCCTCAAGGTCGGCGGCGATGTTGATCCCCTGGGCACCGAAGGCCAGATCGAGCTGTCGAGAAATCTCCAGATCGCCACGGCCGCCCTGGATGCCACGGGCTTCTGCCTCTTTATCGCCTTCGCCATCCTCGACCAGGAGGAGACTTTCAACGCCATGGTCGATACCATCAACGGCATGTACGACCTGAACATGACCGGGGACGATGTCGTGGCGCTGGGCAAGAAGATCCTCTCCATGGAGCGGGAATTCAACCGGAAGGCCGGCTTCACCAAGGAAGACGACCGCCTGCCGCGCTTCATGAAGCGAGAGTCCATCGCGCCCCACAATGTCACCTTCGACATTGAAGACGAGGCCCTCGACACGGTATTCAACTGGTAGTTTCGATCCGGTAGGGCATCTCTACGGCGGGGGCGGCGCATGGCGCCGCCCCCGTTTTTCTTTAGGGGGATGCTGGCTATGCCAGCGTCAGCCGTGTAAAGGTATAGTCCGTCAGATCCATGATCAGGAGCTGGTTTCTGAGGTTTTCCGGGCTGTTGAGCAGGATCTTGATCACCTCGGCGCACTCCAGGGCCGATAGGATGGTGATGGCGTGGGGCAGGCATCCCAGGGATTGCTCCGCCCCCTTTTCGCCGGCAGCGTCACGGTCGCCGTAAATCAGGGAAAGCCCTTCGTCCCGGGGAAAGATGGTGGTGACATGGCCGGCCACCCCGGCGATGGCCGCCGACACCATGGGAATTTCCAGCCGCTTCGCCGCCGCCTCCAGAACAAACCGGTATTTGAGGGTATCGAGGCAGTCCACCACCACGTCGACGCCCCGGAGCAGCCCCTCGGCGCTCTCCTGGTCGAGAAAGCGCCCGCAGGCCGACACCTCCACGGAGGGGTTGACCCGGGCGACCCGGCGCCGGGCCGCCTCGGCCTTGGAGATGCCCAGGCTGTCGATGGTGCTGTAAAGCTGACGGTTGAGGTTGCTTTCATCGAATCGGTCCCCGTCGACAAGG
>CAJXSB010000535.1 GCA_913060435.1 uncultured Desulfococcus sp. | reverse complement strand
TTGTAGTCCTTGAAATAGTCGATGTCCAGCAGCAGCAGGGAGAGGGGGTGTTCATAGCGGACCGCCCGGTCGATCTCGGGATGGGTGATCTGCAGGTTGTCCGAAACAATTTTCATGTCGCATCCTCCTTCCGGCAGGCCCGCCACTGCGCCGCCAGCACCTGCAGGGACGGGACAAGATGCCGATAGGCAAAAACCTCGATGGAGAGCCCCCCCCGGAACCGCTGCAGCACTTCCATGACCGGCGGAAAATACTCGACCGCCATCTGGTCGAGCCCCACATGGTCCTGGCCGGTGCCGTCGCCGGGCAGCAGCCCCTCCAACGATCGAACCCCGTGAAGATGCACCAGCCGGACCCGCGGCTCCCATTTGCGGAAAAACGCCGCCGGGTCGACGCCAAACAGAATCAGATGCCCCATGTCCATGCAGACGGCAAGATCGAACTCTTCCACCAGGGGCGCAGCCCACTCAAAGGGATATTCGAGGTTCTCCACCGCCAGCAGTTCCGCCGGCGCCCCTGCGTCGAGCAGCGCCGCAATCCCCTCGGCCGCAGCGGCCTGCCACTGCTCGATGCCCCCCGCATCCATTGCATACCCCTCAAAAGGGAGATGGAGGGCATAGCCTGACGGCGACAAAACCGCCGTCGCCGAGATGAACTGCGCCATCACCGACACCGCCCGCTGCCGCCCCTCTGGATCGGGGTCGGCCAGGGAAACATCGGCGGGCAGGTGGATGTTGTAGCCAAGATCCATCTCCGCCCCAAGATCGGCCAGGGCCGCCAACGTCTCACCGTCCGGCAGGCTGTCGGGCCACCGGCTCTCGAACATCAACAGCTCCACCTCGTCGACATACGGACCCAGCATCCGCACATTGGGAAGGTAGTGGTCCGGGTAGATGAACGAGGTGGTGCCGAGCCGGAAGGGATACGCCCCCTTGTACGAGACCGGCAGCGGCAAATGACCCGAAGCTGCGGCAGATGCGTCGCCCACGACCGCCTCACCCGCCCCAGACGCGGGAGACGATCCCCGCATACCAGATGATGACGAACCAGAGAAAGGCGGCCAGCTCCAGGAGGTCGCAGGCCTTGGGGATGTGGCCCGCGATCACGTCGCCGAAGGCGCCGCCGATATAGGGCTTGTCCACCTGCCGGCCGTGGTAGATGTTGGGCCCCCCCAGCTTCATCCGGAGCGCGCCGGCAAAGGCGGCCTCGGCATAGCCGGCGTTGGGGCTGCTGTGCTGCCGCCCCTCGCTCACGGCCGTCCGGAATGCGGCCATGCCCCGGCGGTTGAGGAGCTGCGCCGCCATGGCGATGACCGGGGCGGACAGCCGGGCCGGGATATAGTTGGCGACGTCGTCGATGCGGGCGGAGACCTTGCCGAACTTCAAATAGGCATCGTTCTTGTACCCCACCATGGAGTCGAGGGTGTTGACCATCTTGTAGGCTGCGGCCAGGGGCGCGCCGCCCAGCAGGAAGAAAAAGAGGGGGGAGATGAAGCCGTCCACCAGGTTCTCCGCCACGGTCTCGACCGCGGCCCGGGAAGCGCCGGTCTCGGAAAGCCCCCCGGTCTCCCGCCCTACGATCATGGAGAGCCGCTCCCGGGCCGATGCCAGGTCCCCGGTCTTCAACAGCCCGTAGATCTCGAAGGCGGCGGCCGAGAGCCCCCGGGAGGAGATGCAGAAATAGAGGATGAGGATCTCGACAGCGGCCCCCAGAGTGCCAGAAACCAGGTGCGCCCCCCCGACCAACAGGGCGGCAAGCCCCCAGACCCCCAGGATGAGAAACACCGCAAAGAGCCCGCCGGAAACAGTGAGCGGCACCGGCAGCCGCCGGAAGCGCGCCTCGAAGAACTCAATGGCCCGCCCCATGTATCGCACCGGGTGGTGGGCGAACTGCGGGTCGCCAATAAAGAAGTCGAGCAGGAATGCGACGGGAAGCACCAGCCCGTCCGGGGTGAATGGGATCATGTCAGAACCTCCCGTGGGTTTCCGCCATCGCAGGCAGCAGAGATGGGCCCTGATCTATACCATGTCGAACCGACTGTCAATCTTTCAAATAGGTTTCAAACGGCTCCCAAACGGCCTGGACTCACCCGCCGCCGGGACGCCGCGGGCAGACAAAAAACGCCCGGCATACCCCCTGCTGGAGGAGGCCGGGAAAACGACAGCGACAAAAATTGCGCCAAAGAGAAAAAAAATGACATCCCACCGTCATCATGCCCATCC
>CAJXSB010000534.1 GCA_913060435.1 uncultured Desulfococcus sp. | reverse complement strand
CGACGACGGCGTCACCGCCTTCTATCACGCGCTCATGGATGCGCTTCACGAGAAGGTTGGCGTCGGCTTTGACACCCACCTGCCGCGGCCGGCGTCCAAAACCTCCAGCTCCAAAACCATCATCATCCCGCCGGAGCGGACACGCTACCTGTCGGAGATCTCCGACAGCATCCGAGCCTATCATAAGAAGACCGAGGTGCAGGCGGATCAGGTCCGGAAGGCATGGCACCTGGAGGAGGCCATGAACGAGCTCGGCGGCGGCCTGGAGGGCGACGCCCCGACCCTGCTGAACCGCTTCCGGAAGGCGCTGGACTCGTCCCAGGCGGCTGTGGAGAAGGAGACCTGGGACCTCCTGAAACAGTGGGAGGTCTTCAAGGAGAGCTACGGCAAGGACGAGCTGGTCTATAAAGTCCGGGACCGGGAGATCCGGGTTCCCCTCTACACCGAATCCCTCTGCCACAAGAAAATCCCGAAGGTGGCCCTGCCCGGGTTTACCGACCCCGGCGAAATCTACCGGTGGATGCGTCGGGAGAATCTCCCCGGCTATTTCCCCTATACCGCAGGCGTCTTTCCCCTCAAGCGGGTGGGTGAGGACCCGACCCGGATGTTTGCCGGGGAGGGGGATCCGGCCCGCACCAACCGCCGCTTCAAGCTGCTTTCGGGCGAATACGAGGCCAAGCGCCTCTCCACGGCCTTCGATTCCGTCACCCTCTACGGCTACGATCCGGACCGCCGTCCGGACATCTTCGGCAAGGTCGGGAACTCGGGGGTCAGCATCTGCACCCTGGATGACGTCAAGGTCCTCTACGATGGGTTCGAACTCTGCGCGCCCAGCACCTCCGTCTCCATGACGATCAACGGGCCGGCGCCGATCATCCTGGCCATGTTTCTCAACACGGCCATTGACCAGCAGGTCGACGCCTTCCGGGAAAAGCACGGCCGGGATCCGTTCTCCGAGGAGTACGAGGAGATTCGGTCGATGGTGCTCTCCAATGTCCGCGGCACCGTCCAGGCGGACATCCTCAAGGAGGACCAGGGCCAGAACACCTGCATCTTCTCCATCGAATTCGCCCTCAAGATGATGGGGGATATCCAGGAGTTCTTCATGGAGAATAATGTCCGGAACTTCTATTCCGTCTCGATATCCGGCTACCACATCGCCGAGGCGGGCGCCAACCCGATCTCGCAGCTTACCTTTACCCTGGCCAACGGCTTCACCTACGTCGAATACTACCTCTCCCGCGGCATGGACCTCGACAGCTTCGGCCCCAACCTTTCGTTTTTCTTCTCCAACGGCATGGAGCCCGAGTACACCGTCATCGGCCGGGTGGCCCGGCGGATCTGGGCCATCGCCATGCGGGAGAAATACGGGGCATCGGAGCGGTCTCAGAAGCTCAAATACCATATCCAGACCTCGGGGCGTTCGCTCCACAGCCAGGATATCCAGTTCAACGATATCCGGACGACCCTCCAGGCCCTCTGCGCCATCTACGACAACTGCAACAGCCTCCACACCAACGCATTTGACGAGGCCATCACCACGCCGAGCACCGAATCGGTGCGGCGTGCCCTGGCGATTCAGCTGATCATCAACCGGGAGTGGGGGCTTGCCAAGAATGAGAACCCCCTCCAGGGAAGCTTCATCGTCGAGGCGCTGACCGACCTGGTCGAGGAGGCCGTGCTTGCCGAATTCGACCGGATTACCGAACGCGGGGGCGTGCTGGGGGCCATGGAGACCGGATACCAGCGGAGCAAGATCCAGGAGGAGTCGATCTACTATGAAACCCTGAAGCACACCGGCGAGATGCCCATCATCGGTGTCAACACCTTCCGGGATCCCCATGCCGACGACAACGACCTGGTGGAAGAGGGCGGCTGTCTCGAGCTGGCCCGGGCGACGCCGGAAGAGAAGGAATCCCAGCTGTCGCGTCTGGCGGCCTTCCACGAAGCCCACGCGGACGAGGCTCCGGAGGCGCTCCGGCGGCTTCAGAAGGCGGCCCTCTCCGGCCGGAACATCTTCGCCGAGATGATGAACGCCGTCCGACACTGCTCTCTGGGGCAGATTTCCCAGGCCCTTTACGACGTCGGGGGGAAATACCGGCGCAACATGTAGGGATGCCGCTGCGGCAGCACCTCTATCGCGGCCGCCGGGCGCTGGATCCCGGCGGCCGGCATCGAAAACGAACAACGAAACCTACGGAGTAGATATGAGAGAAGCAGTTATTGT
>CAJXSB010000533.1 GCA_913060435.1 uncultured Desulfococcus sp. | reverse complement strand
CGACGTTCGTCCGGGGATCGAAATTGTAGTCCCAGACATGCTCCATGATCATGGTCTTCGAGACCACGCGGCCGACGTTCCGCATGAGGTATTCCAGCAGGGAGAATTCCAGGGGCTGGAGCTCGATCTTCCGGCCGTCCCGGACCACCCGTCGGGTGGCGATGTCAAGGGAGAGATCGGCAAACGACAGCCGCATGGGCTCCGCAGATTCCCCCGCCCGCCGGATCAGTGCCTGTACCCGTGCCAGGAGCTCCGAAAAGGAGAACGGCTTGGTCAGGTAGTCATCGGCGCCGATCTCGAGCCCCTTGACCCGGTCCTCCACCGCCCCCCTCGCGCTCAGGATGATCACCGGTGTCCGGATTTTCTCCCGTCGCATCGTTTCGATGATGGAGAGCCCGCTCCTTGTCGGCAGCATGATGTCGATAATCGCGGCATCATAGGGCTCCGTAAGTGCCAGGTGAAGTCCATCCTCCCCGTTTGCGGCATGGTCCACCGCATACCCGGCGGCCTTGAGCCCCTTCAGGACAAATGCAGCGATCTTCTGATCGTCTTCAGCCAGCAGAATTCTCATGAACACGTCCTTGTCGTCGTCGGTTGATGGGGGATCCCCTGTCCGGAACGTTTCGCTGCGCTCCTCCGCCCCGCACATATTTACCCCATATCGCCGCCGCAGGAAAGGGGCAAGGAGCGACCGGCTTCCGGCAGGGCAGAAAATACTTGAATCGGCGCACCAAAGGCACTAAGGTGTCCCTGAGCCGCCGCCCTGAAACCCAAAGGAGCACCATGAAGCCCCTCCAAATCGAGCTGCGCGCCAGGATCATCGAGATGGTGTCCCAGCTTCGGAAAACCCGCCGCCCCTCCCGGAACGCTTTGATCTCCGCGGCGGAAGCCGTACTGGCATGGAAGCGCGAGAGCGGCGCCCCCGGGCTCTGGCAGGCCCCGCCGCTCATGGTGACGGCGACCCTGGATGACGGCTGGGGGCACGGCCTCGAGGTGATCCATCGCTTCGGCGAGGTCGCCGGCCTCTCGATCCTCCCCCTCGGCCTCCTTAAGACGCCGGAGGAGATCATCCAGGCCTGCGTGGCCCGGCACCCGGACATCCTCGGCATGACCGTACTCCAGTTCGACACCGAAGCGGACCTTCTGAAGATCCGAAGCAGCATCCCCGAAAATACCCGCATCATTGCGGGCGGCCCGCTCTTCAGCGCCGACCCCGACCTTGCCGACCGGGCCGGGATCGACTTCGTCGCCCGGGACGCGGCTGCATTTATCGAATATCTCCTGGATGTTGAATTTTCCGGCCCACGCCGGCAAATTGCTCCTTGACCACCGACCGGCCTTTGTGTATCAATATGACGGATATTATTAATAAATATATATTAATTTCAAGAGCATGCATTCCCACAGCCCAGGTTAACCCCCCGACGGCCGCAGCGTTCTCCGCGGCCCAGCGGCCATGCAAGGAGACCATCCAATGGAAAAGATAAACATCACCGAAAAGCTTCGGACCTTCGACAAATACTGGCAGTCCAAACTGGTGGGCGAATTCAACAGCCGCTCCGTCAAGATCATCAAGCTGAAGGGCGACTTTGACTGGCACCACCACAAGGACGAAGATGAAATGGTGCTTGTCCTGAAGGGCCAGATGAGCATCGAATTCCAGGACGACTCCCTGATGCTCGGGGAGGGTGACCTCTTCATTATCCCCTGCAACACCCCCCACAAGCTGGTGGCGGCGCAGGAGGTCAACATCCTGATGATCGAGCCCAAAGCCACCCTGAACGCCGAAACCTACCAGACCCGGAAAGCGCCCCTGGCCGAAGATATCCTATAGAACGGCCCCGCACCCTGCAGCATCCGCAAAACGGCTGCCAGGCAGGGGCCGGCGGCGCATCAACCTTTTCGACATGCAGGCGAAATCCCATGAATCCGAGATGTGACAGACCCCTTTTCCGCTCCCCGGCATTCGGCCTGGCGCTCTGCGCCGCATTTCTCCTCCTCATCGATACCCCGACCCTGCGGGCCGCGGAAACCGATGTGCTCACCGTCCAGGCGGCCGAGGGAAAACTCCATGCCCAGCCCGTCAAGATCGCCCCGGTGATCGAAATGCTGAAGCAGGGGACCCAGGTGCTGTTGATCCACCAGAAGGGCGAGTGGTATGCGGTAAGCCTGCCCGACCAGCGGCTGGGGTGGGCACACCAGAGCATCTTCACGCGGGCGCCCTCCATC
>CAJXSB010000532.1 GCA_913060435.1 uncultured Desulfococcus sp. | reverse complement strand
CAAGGATGGTGGCGCCGGACCCGATGGATGCACCCTGCCGGACGAAGGTTGGAATAACCTTCCAGTCATCGTCGGTCTGGAGGCCGCCGGCCGGGGCGGTGGCCCGGGGGTAGAGGTCGTTGACGAAGGTGACGCCGTGGCCGACAAAGACGTTGTCCTCGATGGTGACGCCCTCGCAGATGAAAGTGTGGCTCGAGATCTTGCAGTTCCTGCCGACGGCTGCGTTCTTCTGGATCTCGACGAAGCAGCCGATCCGGGAGTTGTCGCCGACGCGACAGCCGTAGAGGTTGACAAAGCCGTAGACCTTGACGCCGTCGCCGAGGACGACGTCGGCGGCGATGCGGTGGCCGACCTTCTCCTGGAAGTCCGAGAGATTCTGGAACTCTGAGAGATTACCGGATGGGTTCATGCGCGCCTTTATTCGGATGTTGTGGTTTTCCAGAGTGATCGGCCGTCACTGGTCGATCTCGATCTTCGCACCGTCGTTCTTGAGGGACTCGTTGGCGGCCTCGAGGACCTGGACCACCTGGAGGCCCTGGCGGGCCGATGTCTGGGGCTGCTGCCCGGTTTTAATGCAGTCGAGGAAGTGCTGGCACTCGGTCTTGAGGGGCTCGATCTGATTGATGTAGGGGCTGTAGATGTCGCCGTAGTGGTAGGAGTAGTGGAACTCCGCAAAGGTGTCGTAGTGGGGCGGCACCGAGACCCGCTTGTCGTAGATCCGGATCTTCTCCATGGGTTCGTTGTCGTCGAAGAGGATCATGCGCCGGTTGCCCACGAAGGTCATCCGCCGGACCTTGTTCGGGTCGAGCCAGCTCGTCTGGATGGTGGCGAAGCCGCCGTTGCTGAGATTGAGGGACATGTTGGTCACGTCCTCCACCCCGGGATTGATGTGGGACTTGCCCTGGCAGTTGACAGCCAAGGGTGCGGCCCCGGTGACATAGAGCATGATGGAGATATCGTGGGGGGCGAGGTCCCAGGCAACATTGATGTCCTTCTGGAACAGGCCGAGGTTGAGCCGCTGGGAGCTGATGTAGAGAAGCTCCCCGATGTCGCCACTGTCGACGATCTCCTTGATCTTCCGGATGGTCGACGAGTAGATGTAGGTGTGCCCGACCATGATCGTCAGGTGCTTCTCGGCGGCCATGTCGATCAGCTCCCGGCACTGGGCGGAGCTCGAGGCCATGGGCTTCTCGATCAGGACGTGCTTGCCCGCTTCGAGGGCCGCCTTGGCGATTTCATGGTGCGTCCAGACCGGTGTGGCCACGGCCACGGCGTCGATGCCGTCGTCGTCCAGGATCTCCTGATACGCCTCTGTAACCTCAAGGTGGGGGTAGACCCCCTGGATGTGCTTCAGGCGGTCGGGATCGGCGTCGCACGCCAGCCTGACGCGGCAGTCGGCGAGAGACGAAAAATTGCGGATGAGGTTCGGCCCCCAGTAGCCGCATCCGACTATGCCCAATACGATTTCAGCGCTCATCGTTTATCCCCTCCTGCACCATCCTCTTTTCGTCTTTAGCGTCTCTGCCTTTGCCCACGCTGTCGAACACCTGGACGAACAGGGCGGGGATCGTCATGCAGATGATCAAGAGGTCGCTGACCAGGGAACGCCGCTTGCCGTACCGTGCATCGAACCGTATCATCTCCGTGAAGGTCGTCCGGTTCTTGCCGCTCACCTGCCATAGCCCAGTGAGGCCAGGCTTGGCATCGAACCGCTCGTGCTGCCACACCTCGTATTCCGCTGCCTCGTAGGCGAGGCACGGGCGGGGACCGACCAGGCTCATGTCCCCCTCGAGGACGTTGATCAGCTGGGGCAGCTCATCCAGGCCCGTGGCCCGAAGGAGCCTGGCAAAGGGGATGATCCGGTCGTCATGGGCGTCCAGCTTTTCCATGGCGACGTCGCCGTTCCGGATGAAGTCTTTCGCATGATCCTGGTGGCAGCACGCCCCGGCACAGACGTGCATCGTCCGGAATTTCAAGATGGTAAACGGCCTGCCCCGAAACCCGAGCCGCTCCTGGGTGAAGAAGACCGGCCCGGGGGAGACGATCTTGATGTAGGCGCCGATAAGCAGGAAGATCGGAAAGAGCAGGATCAGCCCCAGGAGGGCGCCGCTGATGTCGAGGACCCGCTTCCACCAGGGGCCCGGGCTGATGAAGGAGCAGTCCGCTGCATCCAGGCGGATGTTCGAAGCGTGGGCCCTCTCTTTTAAGATCGGAAGAGCGTCGTGTAGGGAAAGAGTG
>CAJXSB010000531.1 GCA_913060435.1 uncultured Desulfococcus sp. | reverse complement strand
CGGAGACGATCTCACGGGTCCACGAGACGCGGGTGGAGATGGACGCCGACGCACCTGCCGAAGACCTTGCATACATCCGCGGCGACGACCGGATCACCGATGTCGTGATCGTTTCCAGAAAAGATGCCGTCGACGCGCTTTTCCAGATCGAACGAATCGCGCGGACCCTCGCGGAGATCCCCCACGTCAACGCGCTGCGGCTGCGGAGCCTGGCGTTCAACCACGCACCGGAGCGCTACACCCCGGCGGTGATCGACACCCTGGCCGCCCTCAACCGGCTGACCCTGGCAAATCCCCTCCGCCTGGAAATCGAGACCCTGTTCCTGGACGCGGTGGAAATCCGCCCGGCCCACGCCCGGCTGACGCGGCGGTTGAACAACCGGGGCATCACGGTCTACAGCAACACCCCCCTCCTGGGGCGGATCAACGACACGCCGGCGTCGATCCACAATCTCGCCTATGCCTGCCGTGAAGCCGGCATCGAATTCCACCACCTCTATGCCGCCGGGCTTCCCATCCAGAACCGGTGGAACCGGGAGCACCCGGTGGCCCTCTACGACGTTGTCGACATCGCCACCCGTGTCCGGCGGGAGGGCAGCGGCAGAGAAGTGCCCCGCTACATCATCCGGACGGCCCTGGGCGAGGCCGACTTCGGCCTGTCGACCGCCTTTGCCGGCGACGGCGAAGACCTGTCGGTCACCCTCCTTCCCTATGACCTCTCCTATTTCAAGGGGATGGAACCGGATTTCACCTGGCCCGACGGCGTCCGGGAGGATGCTGACGGAAGGCCGGTCGTTCCGGTGGCGGGCCTGCGGAAAATCACCGATTTTGCATTGTCCTGAAGGTTATTTTGACCATTGTTCTGGTTCTGGAGGCGCCATGTACTACCCGTTTCTGCTCTACAGTCGGAAAATCGATCATCGTCCCGTATTCCCCGGACTCCAGGGGGATCCATACATAGCCGACCTCTCCACGGGAAGCCCCCTGCTGAAGGGGCTTTCCGTCCGGGATCAGAAAGGGTTTCAAGAGGTCCTGGCACAGGCCATGGGGTCCGGCAGCCGCTGGGGGCTGGCCCCCTACCTGGAGCATCGGGAAACGCTGCTCGGGGACTGCCCCCAGATGGTGGCCGAGGGGCGGTTCATCCACCTGGGCCTCGATGTGATTGTCCCCCTGGGAACACCGCTCCACGCGCCCCTGGATGCCGTCGTCGCGGAAACCGGCTACGAAAGCGGCGAGGGGAACTACGGCGGCTTTGTCCTCCTCCGGCACGAAAACCCCCTGTTCGAGACCTTTTACAGCTTCTACGGCCACCTGTGCCGGGACCGGCTTCCAGCAAAAGGGCGGGCCGTTCCCGCCGGCGCCGCCTTTGGCGAAATCGGCGATTTTCATGAAAACGGGAACTGGTTCCACCACACCCATATCCAGGTCATCACCCGGCTGGGGCTGGACGCCGGCTACATGACCAAGGGGTACTGCAGCGAGGCGGACCTGGCAGCCATGAACGGCCTATGCCCGTCGCCGATCCCCCTGTTCCGGGTGGCTGGACCGGACGCATAGCAGACCGGCGGCGGGCCCCATTACCCCGAATATCGCTTCGCTTTCCGGCCGAAGGGGATGCCGAGCTTCTTCATCCGCTTCCGGAGGGTCGAGGGGTGGATCTCGAGCCTTCGGGCGGCGCCGTGCTCTCCCTCCACCCGCCCGCCGCACATGTCGAGCACCCGGCGGATATGACGGGACATGACGTCGTCGATGCCAAGGGGCTCATCCGCTGCCCCGGGCCCGGCAGGGACGCCTTCCCGGCCTTTTCCCAGGAGGCGGTCGCCGATATCGTTGAAATGGAGCCGAGTGCCCGGGTTCAGGATAAGCGATCGCTCGACGGCATTTTCCAGTTCGCGGACGTTGCCCGGCCAGCCATAGGCCATCAGGCGGTCGATGGCTCCCGGGGTCGGCGACGGCACCGTCTTCCGCTTCATTTCCTGCGACTTTTTGAGGATGAAGTGCTGAACCAGGGCGGGGATGTCGTTCTTCCGCTCCCGGAGCGGAGGGATGACGATGGGAAAGACCCGGAGCCGGAAGTAGAGGTCGTGCCGGAATTTCCGCAGGTCCATCATCTCCTCCAGGTCCCGGTGGGTCGCCGCGATGATGCGGATATCGACCTGGACGGGGGCCGTCCCTCCGATCCGGTCGATCTCCTTCTCCTGCAGCACCCGGAGGAGGCGCACCTGGGCTTCGGCCGGCAGCTCTCCGATTT
>CAJXSB010000530.1 GCA_913060435.1 uncultured Desulfococcus sp. | reverse complement strand
CGGGTCGGGGGGACGCCCAGAAAGGGCAGGTCCGGGTCGGGGATCGGATAGATGAGGTGGCGGACGATCCGGTTACGCTCCGGCGGCAGCCGATAGTATTCGCCCCGGAAGGGGATGATCTGGAAATCGATGTCGATTCCCATCATCCGGACCAGCCGGTCGGCCGAAAGCCCGCCGCAGGCGATCAGATACTGCGCAGTGAGGGCTTCACCGCCGGCCTGAATGTGAACCCCCTCCCGGGTCTCCCGGAGGCCCGTCACCGGGGTGCCGCAGCGGAGCTCGCCGCCCGCAGCCGTGAATTCCCCGGCCATCGCGGCGGTAATACCGAGGTAGTCGGTGATGCCCGTGGCAGGGACGTAGAGCGCCCCCACGCCGCGGATGTTCGGCTCCTCCCGCCGCAATTCATCCGCCGTGAGCCGGTGGACCGTAATCCGGTTCCTGCGGCAGCGCTCCTCCAGGTCCCCCATCCGTTCCAATTCCACCTCATCGGCGGCCACCAGCAGCTTGCCGCACTGGAGATGCGGCAGGCCGTGCTCCCGGCAGTATTCCAGGGTCCGGGCGGCCCCCTCCCGGCAGAACACGGCCTTGAGGCTGCCCGGCGCATAGTAGACACCTGCGTGGATCACCCCGGAATTCCGGCCCGTCTGATGAAATGCAAGCCCCGCCTCCTTTTCCACCACCAGGACCGATGCCGACGGAAACCGCCGCACCAGGGCCCGGGCCGTGGCCACCCCGACGATGCCACCGCCGATCAACGCCAAATCATAGTTTCGCAATGTTCCCTCCCTGAACGTGTGGTAACGGCTTTCCCTAACCGGCGACCTCTCCCCGCAGCCCCACGGCATCGGCCACCTCCCGCATGCCCATGATGGTGTCGGTGATCAGGTCGGCCAGGGGAACGCCAAGCATCTCTGCGCCCTTCTGAATGATGGCACGGTCGACGCCGGCGGCAAAGCGCTTGTCCTTCCATTTCTTCTTGACGGATTTGGCCGTCAGGTCCAGGACGCTTTTGCTCGGACGGACCAGCGCCGAAGTGGCCACGAGGCCCGTCAGTTCGTCGACGGCGTAGAGCACCATCTCCAGCTCCGATTCGGGCTTCACATCCGAGCAGATTCCCCATCCGTGGCTGACCACTGCCCGGATGTACGCCTCCGGCCAGCCCTCGGCCCGGAGAATCTCCTCGGTCTTGATGCAGTGCTGGTCCGGAAATTTTTCATAGTCGAGGTCATGGACAAGGCCGATGATGCCCCACTCCTCTTCGTCCGCCCCCCGCTTGCGGGCCATATAGCGCATGACCCCTTCCACTGCCAGGGCATGCTTGATGAGGCTTTCGGATTCATTGTACCGGGTCAGCAGGCGAAATGCATCTTCACGGTTGGGTGTCATACCAGCGCGTCTCCTTTGTTGTCGGTTCCATCCGCGGTCCGGATGCCTGTTGCATGAATGCAGTGCCCACCAATTAGGGCCTTTTCCGTCGGCTTTGTCAAGGCCTCGACTTTCGAGTGTCACAAGCCGGAGAACACCGGCCGACGAACTCGAAAGTTGAGTCATCTACCCACAGGCGGCCTTTCGGCGGAAGGTGCAGGCCAGGAAGACCACCGTGCCGAAAAGCATCACCACCGCACCGAAGCTGAAAACGAAGCGCATGTCATAAAGCTCCATCATCACCCCCGCGGAAAGGCTGCCGATCATCATTCCCATGCTGTGGGCGACGGTGATCAACGACATCACGGCCCCCATGCTCCGCGTCTCGACGCCCTTCTGGACGGCGATGGCCATGAGGGGGGCCATGGACATGCTGCCGCCCACGCCGAAGACGACATTGGCCAGGAAGAGGTCCCAGAAACCCTGGGACCACTGGAACAGGAGCATGGAAGCGGCCACCACCAGGCCTCCCAGGAAGATCATGAGGCGCTTGTTCCAGCGGTCTGCAAGCGCCCCCATGGGCGTCTGGAGGATTCCGCTGGTGAAGACCCCCAGCATGACCAGTACGCCGATGGCGGCGCTGGAGAGAAAAAACTCGGCGTCGGCGAAAACGGGCAGAAATCCCCATATGGCACCGATGCACGCGGTGTAGACCAGGCGGAACAGAAAGATGCCGTCCACAAACGGGTCCCGCAGGAGAACCCGGTAGGAGACCGGGGCATCGTGCCGCACGATCACCTGCTCCGAAACCGCCGGCGGCAGGAAACCGAGGCTGAGGAAGGCTTCTTCCAAGTTTCGGCGCAATATCTCTTGTCCTGTCACTGACTCTGCCAAGGCAAGGGCAGCGTCATTCACATCCAC
>CAJXSB010000529.1 GCA_913060435.1 uncultured Desulfococcus sp. | reverse complement strand
CGCCGCGGAGATGGTAAAGAGCCGATCACGATGAAAAGGAGAACGATGGAAAAGCTGCCATATGACGCTTTACGGCATAGGGGCTCGGCATGAGGCCGGAATGCTCTGGAACCGCGGAACGGCTCGAGGCCCTCTACCGGAAAATCAACCGGCGGAAGTTCGTGCATCCCGATCCCCTCGAGTTTCTGTACGGCTACCCCTCTGTCCGCGACCGGGAAATCGCAGGTCTCGTGGCCGCGTCCCTTGCCTACGGCCGGGTGGCGCAGATCCTGAAAAGCACCAAGACGATCCTGGGCGCCATGGGTCCGTCGCCGGCGCGGTTTCTTCTCGAAATCGGCCCTGAAGGCCTGGAAGCCCCCCTTGCAGGGTTCAAGCATCGATTTGCGACCGGGGCCCACGTGTGCGACATGCTGGCGGGGGCGCGGAAAATGGTGGATCGGTACGGATCCCTTTACCAGGGTTTCATGGCGGGCTACTGTTTCGGGCATGCGACGATCGTTCCCGCCCTGGATCGCTTCTGCCGAATACTTGCCGCCGCCGGAAGCCCCGGTCATCTCATCCCCCTTCCCCACCGCGGCAGCGCCTGCAAGCGGATGAACCTCTTTCTGCGGTGGATGATCCGAAAGGATGCTGTTGATCCCGGCGGGTGGTCCGGCATCCCCGCGTCGAAGCTGGTCATCCCCCTGGACGTCCATATGCACCGGATCGCCCTGCGCATGGGTCTCACTCGCAGGAGATCCTGCAGCCTCGCCACCGCCCTCGAGGTGACCGCCGGATTTTCGCGTTGGGCCCCCGATGATCCGGTGCGATACGATTTTGCGCTGACACGTCTGGGCATCCGAGACGATATGTCGATGGAAGACGTCATTCCCCGTGAAAGCCCGCCGCTCGAATGATTCATCACGGAAATTGCACGAAATTCCTTTACAAGACTGGTTACAATTAATATACTATATTTCAAAATAATAATCCATTGAAGCGACCAGTGAACAAGGCATTCGAAACCAGCGCTTCTCCGACGCTGAAATCCATTCGGTCCTTTCCTCCCCGACATCTGCAGCCAGCCGCACCCATTGCCACGACTCTCGCTGACGTGATCGATTTCATCTTTCTTTGCAAGGCGAACGCCGGGATCTGCCGTGGTCTCTTTCTTCCGGGCAAACGGACAATTCCTCTCTCGTTTTCCCCCGGGCGGAGCCAAGTGACGACGGCACCCGAATGCATTATATTTATGATGAGAAAAGGAGTTGGACGATATCATAAACCGCATCACCAAAGGAGGATCGCATGTACAAGAAAATTTTGGTTCCATTGGATGGATCGGATCGGGCGGAGGCCATTTTGCCGCACATCGAAGAGATGGCAAAACGGTTTGGTTCACAGGTCATTTTCATGCGGGTGGTAGAGGGGGATTATTTTGTCCCGGGCTACCAGGAGGTGGTTGACATCAGCGGCTACGAGCAGGAGTATGCCCGGAGGAAAAAAGAGGTTGAAACCTACCTGGAAGACATCAAACGCCGGTTTACCGAAAAAAGCATCGACAATAAACCGGTGATCTCCTACGACTCCGTGGTGCAGTCGATTCTGAATACGGCGGAGGCGGAAGAGGTGGATCTCATCGCCATTGCCAGCCACGGCCGCAGTGGCCTGGCAAGGGCTTTCTACGGCAGCGTCGCATCGGGCGTGCTCAACCGCATTGACCGGCCGCTGCTGATTATCCGCTCTAACTGAACCCCGCGGCAGGGGAAAAGGTGCACCGCCAAATAACAGGGACGACGGCAGCCGCTGGCGCAGTGGCTTTTACATCTTCTCCAGCACCGACTTGGTGGTCAGGGCCCCGACGGGGCAGATGTCCGCACAGGCGCCGCAGGATTCACACTCGGCCTCGGAACAGGATTCGATGCCCTGAAAACTGACGACGGTGTCAAACCCGCGCTTGGCGAAAGAAATCAGCGGCTGACCGTGCACTTCCCGGCAGGCGTGAATGCACTTGCCGCAGAGGACGCATCGATTGGGGAAATAGACCAGGCACGAATGCGTCTCATCCATTTCCACCGGCTTGAGGCAGTTTTCAAGATGCTTCGGCTTCAGTTTGACCTTCAGAAACCGCGCAAGGTCCTGGAGGGCGCATTGCTTATTGGCGTGGCAGTTCTTGCAGTCCACATGGTGGACCGATAGGAGCAGCTCCAGAGCGGACCGTTGCAGACCCCTGACGGCCGGCGTATCGGTGCTGACGACCAGTCCGGCCCGCGTCGGCACCGTACACGCCGTCACGGGCTGTTTTTCACCCTCGATCTCCACGAAGCA
>CAJXSB010000528.1 GCA_913060435.1 uncultured Desulfococcus sp. | reverse complement strand
GTCCGGTTTCCGCCCCGTGAGCCGTGAGTTTTAGTGCTGCTTGGATGCAGCGGAGGATCAGCGGCCCGGACTGTCTGAGCGAAGCGAGTTTCCGGGCCGCCCGGAGCAAATCTTAGCAGCACTTGAACGAAGCGGCGTGGGGCGGAAACCGGACCCGGAGAACACCGGCGTATGAAATCCGAAAATTGAGAAAATTAATTGAACAAAGATTGCGCCGGATATCGGTTTCGCCTTCTGCATTGCGCCAAAGCTTGCATACCAAAGGTATTCGGCCTTTGGCACAATGCAGGAGGTGGACCAAAAGACAAGCGGGATTGGTCTAGTAATTTCGTTTCCGTCTCTAAACTTGTGGTTGCGAATTATCGAGAGAATCTTTGCGAAAGGAATGACGAGCATGAAGAGATGGCTGCTGCTGTTCTGCTGCGCTGCACTGTGGATCGGTTTTCCCTTCGGGAATGCCATGGGGGCCGACGCCCCGGATGTCCGTTCCAGGACTTTCACGCCCCAGGAGGTTTCGGCCATGGCGTCCGCCAGGGCGGTCATCCACACTGATTTCGGGGATATCGTCCTGAAGTTTTTTCCCGAAGCAGCGCCCAACCACGTCGACAATTTCCTATCCCTGGCCCGGAAGGGCTTCTATGACGGCACCACCTTCCACCGGGTCATCCCCGGCTTCATGATCCAGGGCGGTGACCCCAACTCCAGGGATGCCGACCGGATGCGCCACGGCACCGGCGGCCCCGGGTATGCCCTCAAGGCGGAGTTCAATCAGCGGAACCATCAGCGGGGCACCCTTTCCATGGCCCGTTCCCGGCAGCCCGACAGCGCAGGGTCGCAGTTTTTCATCTGCGTTGCCGACGCCGGCTATCTCGACAAGCAGTATACGGTTTTCGGGGAGGTGGTCGACGGGATGACCGTGGTGGACGCCATCGTCTCCCAGGACCGGGACTCCCGCGACAACCCGATCAAGCCCGTCAAGATGACCGTGGTCATTGTTGACGCCGAGAAGGAGAAAACCGGGGCGAAAGACTGAACAGCGAAGATGGAAGGTTGAGGCGGATATGAAAACCAGCGAACGATTGACCCAGACCCCGGCCCCTGGATCCCGGATGGTAAAATTCCGGGGGGATGCAGTCACCATTGTGCTCGAAGTGCCGGAAGACCACGTCGGCAGCGCGTGGTTGCGGACCAATATCGGCCAGGCCGCCGTTGCAAGGCGGGAGATCGTCCGGAAGGTGCTCCACCATGAATCGCCCCTGGGCCGCGACTGGTTCGATATCCCCATGCGTCGGACGGCGGCGTCGCGCTTCGAGGTAGTCGTGCCCCTGGCCGAGGTCGGCCACTTCGAGGCCAAGGCCTATTTCCTGCCCGAGGGCGCCGTCGACCCGGTCTGGCCCAAAGGGGAGAACACGGTCTTCAATGTGGAGCCGGCGGACTGCTGCTGCGGGAACATCCTCTACAACGCCTTTGTCCGCCAGTTTGGCCCGGGCAAGGCCGGCAGCGTGGAGATGGACCCCGAGACGGCCGAATGCGTTCAGCAGATGGACCGGGACGGCTATACCGTGATCCCCCGGTCGGGCACCTTCCGGGACCTGGTCCGTGAGCTCGACTTCATCTTCGGTGAGCTGGGCTGCCGCTACCTTCAACTGCTGCCCGTCCACCCCACGCCGACCACCTATGCCCGCATGGGGCGGTTCGGCAGCCCTTACGCGGCGTTGAGCTTCACGGAGGTCGACCCGGCGCTGGCGGAGTTCGATCCCAGGGCGACGCCTTTAGAGCAGTTCATCGAGCTGGTCGACGCGGTCCACGCCCGCGGGGGGCGGCTGATCATGGACATCGCCATCAACCACACCGGGTGGGCGGCGGCCCTCCACGAAACCCATCCCCAGTGGCTCTCGCGGGACGAGGAGGGCCGGATCGAGATGCCCGGGGCCTGGGGGGTGACCTGGGCGGACCTCACCAAGCTCGACTACCGCCACCAGGACCTCTGGGTCTACATGGCCGACGTCTTCCTGACCTGGTGTCGGCGCGGCGTGGACGGATTCCGCTGCGACGCCGGCTACATGGTGCCCATGCCCGCCTGGACCTTCATCGTGGCCCGGGTCCGCCAGGAGTACCCCGATGCGATCTTCTTCCTGGAAGGGCTCGGCGGCAAGGTTTCGGTGACGCGGGACCTGCTCAACCGGGCCAACCTCGACTGGGCCTACTCCGAGCTCTTCCAGAACTACGACCGGGGCCAGATCGAGCACTACCTGCCCGGCGCCATGGAGATCGCCGACAGCGACGGCAGCGTGATCCATTTTGCCG
>CAJXSB010000527.1 GCA_913060435.1 uncultured Desulfococcus sp. | reverse complement strand
CAACGGCATCTCCCCCGGCTACACCCAGACCTACTCTCTCTCCAAAATCGGGAACAGCCTGGAAATTCTGGAGAAGGCCAGGATGCGATCACCGCTCAAAACCAACGTTCAAAAAGATGACATCGCCGGTTTAGCGCTGAGCATGCTGGAAAACAGCTCCATCACCGGGATGGTCTACACCATCGACACCGGTGAGGGTATCATGGGGTGCCTGTAGATGCTGGACATCGCCAGAGCAAACGGCACCGAACGCTTTGAAGCTGTTGTCCTCTCGAAGAACAAGGGCATGATCAGAACGTTTACAAACGCCGGTCTGAATATCCGCAAAAAAACCGAGGGTGATGAAACTTATTTTGATATGGATATTAGGAGATAAGCCATGGGCGAATTGACACGGTTGACGCCAACAGCGGTCTGGAAACATTTTGAAAATTTCTGTGCCATTCCCCGCCCCTCGTATCATGAAGAAGCCGCAGCATTGTACGTGATGAAAGAAGCGGAGCGGTTCGGCTGCAGCAGCCGGCGGGACGCGTCGGGAAACGTGGTCGTGGCGGTGCCTGCGACGCCGGGCATGGCGGATCGCCCCATCGTCGTGCTCCAGGGGCATCTGGACATGGTGCCAGTGGCGGCGCCCGGGTTGAAGCACGATTTCACCAGAGATCCCATTCAACCGTATATCAACGGAGATTACGTCAAAGCCCGGGGGACAACGCTGGGCGCCGACAACGGCATTGGCTGTGCGCTGGGCCTGGGGCTCATGGAGGATGACACGGCCGAGCACGGGCCTCTCGAGCTGTTGTTCACGGTCAACGAGGAGGCGGGCATGGACGGCGCCCACGGTCTCGAGAGCGATTTCGTCAAGGGCAGGATCCTGATCAATCCGGACACGGAGGCCTGGGGAGAAATATGCATATCCTGTGCCGGCGGGGGGGACGTCGTCATTCGGCTCCCTGTCGAGCGGGAAGATGCGATCGACGGGTGCGTTCAGATCCATATCCGCCTATCGGGCCTCAGGGGCGGCCATTCCGGCCTCAACATCAATGACGGCCATGGAAACGCCAACAAGATTCTGGCACGCTGCCTGGTCGCGGGCCGGGAAGCGTCAACCGTCAGGCTGATATCCCTGTCGGGCGGCACCAAGCGAAACGCCATTGCGGACGGAGCGAAAGCCACCGTGCAGGTGCCGACAGGCCAGCAGGCATCATTTCGGAGCGCGGTGGACCGAACGATGGCGACCATCGCCCGGGAACTGGCCGGCACGGACCCCGGCATGACCGTCGAAATGGACACCATAGGACCCGGGGAGGAACGTTTGCGCCCCATGACCCGCGAATCCACCGACAGCGCCATCAATTTCCTGATTGCGCTACCCCACGGCGTCCTCGCCATGAGTCGGGAAATACCAGGGCTGGTGGAGACCTCCGTCAATATGGGGGTTCTCGAATCCACCGAAAAGATGGTAACGGTAGTGGTTTCGGCCCGATCCGCCGTCAATTCGCAGTTGGAGGCCGCCTTGCAGCAGATCCGCGCCATCGGGCATTTCGCAGGTTGTGAGATTGAAGAATCCGGCGGATATCCCGGCTGGAAGCCCGACAAAGACTCGCCTCTGCTCAAGACCGCCGTGAAGGTTTTCAAGGCGCTTCACGGCGCTGAACCCCAAATCAAAGCGGTACACGCCGGCCTCGAATGCGGGCTGTTCAGCGAGAAACTGCGGGGCGTGGACATGATATCCTTCGGCCCCACCATACAACACGCCCATTCACCGGCAGAGCAGGTATACCATCCCTCGGTGGCGTGGGTTTATGAGTTTATTAAAGAGATTTTGAAGGAGATTGCATTCAGCCTCGGTGCCTCGAGGCAGCGACACCAGCGCGTCTCCCACTGAAAGGAGCCCTACCATGAGAAGCTGGGTCAACCAGGCCATCGACTGGATCGAAGCGGACTACACCCGGTCCGCCGACACCCATCTCATCCGCCTCGCGCTGCCTGCGGTCCCGGGCATCGATCTCTATCTCAAGGACGAGTCCACCCACCCCACGGGAAGCCTGAAGCACCGCCTGGCAAGGTCTTTGTTCCTCTAAGGGCTCTGCAACGGGTGGATTCATGAAAATTCCACCATCATCGAGTCATCATCGGGCAGCGCCGCGTTCCCTATGCTTGCCGTACAAGCACCGCAGTACCAGCGAGCAGGTCGAAATATGCGGCAATATGGTCCGCTTTTTCCGTCGGTATCTTCCCATTGGCCAGCACGATTTCGCTGAGGCCGTCCATGCCCGTCATCAGTGCCGGCGCATCACCTTCATGCGTGGCATCG
>CAJXSB010000526.1 GCA_913060435.1 uncultured Desulfococcus sp. | reverse complement strand
CTTGCTGTTTGGAATAAAAAAGAAACCAACGGCATTCAATTCAGAAAAGGAGAACCAAAAATGCCATCACTAAAAGGGAGCCAGACGGAGAAGAACCTCTTAACCTCCTTTGCCGGCGAGTCCCAGGCGCGGAACCGATACACCTATTTTGCCGGCCAGGCAAAAAAGGACGGATATGTTCAGATCGCGGACATTTTTGAGGAAACGGCCAACCAGGAGAAAGAGCACGCCAAACGCTTCTTCAAGTTTCTCGAGGGGGGCGAGGTCGAGGTGGCGGCAGCCTTTCCGGCCGGCGTGATCGGCTCCACGCTCGAGAACCTGCAGGCCGCCGCGGCCGGCGAAAACTATGAGTACTCCGAGATGTATCCGGGGTTTTCCAAGGTGGCGCGGGAGGAGGGCTTCGAAGCCGTGGCCAGGGTCTGGGAGTTTATCTCCGTGGCGGAGAAGCAACACGAGAAACGCTATCTCGATCTGGCTGCCAACATCATGGCCGACAAGGTCTTCAAGAAAGACGAGCCGGTGGTCTGGCGCTGCCGCAACTGCGGCTTCCTGTTCGAGGGGGAGGCGGCGCCGGAGATGTGCCCGGCCTGCGCCCACCCCAAGGCCCATTTTGAGGTGCTGGGCGAAAACTGGTAGCCGTTTGTCGGAGAATGCATAATTTTAGGGGCGTCGGGGCCGGTATTCCGTTTACCAGGCTTTCCGTCGCCTCTTTTTTTTTCCTGCAAGGGGAGCGTCCGTCCGCATCGGCGTGCCGGCCGCCATGGCCGGTAATGGCCAGCTCAGCGGCGCTCCTGCACTCGGGAGATGCCGAATGATGATGCCAACGATGTTCATATCCCACGGCCCGCCGGCCATCGCCCTGATGGCGACCGAAACGGCGGCCTTCCTGAAAACGCTGAGCCGGCACCTGCCCCGGCCCAAAGCGATTCTCTGCGCCTCCGCCCACTGGGAGGCGTGGCAGCCGCTGGTGACGTCGGGGAAGGCGCCCGGGACCATCCACGATTTTGGCGGGCCGCCGCCGCTTTTTCAGCTCCGATACCCTGCGCCGGGATCGCCGGAGGTGGCTTCGTCCGTCCAATCGCTTCTGGCGGAAAACGGCATCGCGGCGAAAGTCGACCCGGAGCGGGGGCTGGACCACGGCGCCTGGATCCCGCTGATGATGGCCTACCCGGCGGCCGACATCCCGGTCGTCCAGGTCTCGGTGCAGACGGAGGTGGATGCGGCCTGGCACTATCGCTTCGGCGAGGCGCTTGCGCCCCTCCGGGAGGAGGGGGTGCTCATCCTGGGCAGCGGGGGGGCCGTCCACAACCTGGACGAGATCGGCGGCAATGCCCTGGACGCGCCCCCGCCGGCCTACGTCTCCCGTTTTGACGAATGGCTCTGGGCCGCTGCCGCCGCAGGAGATGTCGCCTCCCTTTTAGAATACAAAACCCGCGCCCCCGATCCGGATCGCTGCCACCCCTTTCCGGCGGAGCATTTCCTGCCGTTTTTCGTCGCCATGGGCGCGGCCCGCGGGGCTGCGGCCCGGCGGATTCACCAGGGGTTCATGTACGGGACGCTCTCCATGGCGGCGTATCTGTGGGAGCAGAAGTGAAAAGTCGGGCGTGGGTGGAGATCTGACGGCACGACGCATCGACAGGAACCGTAAGGCCCGTGATGCCGCTGCCTGCGGATCGATCAAGACTCCCCCTCCCGGATGTCGACGGGCGACAGGTCCGTGCCGGCCGGGGGCAGGGCCCGTGGGATTTCGACATTCTCGAAGAAGAGTTCGATCTCCCGTTCGCGGCGCCTTTCGAGGCCGGCCAGCACCCGTCCGCCGGCCTTAACCCAGCGCCGGAGCTGGAAGGGCACCTCGTCAAAATCGTTCCGGTTGACCACCTTAAGCAGGGTGGAGCGCCGAAAGTTGCCGCCGCCGACATTGTAGACGAAATCACAGAGGGCCGCATACTGGCCGTCGGTCAGGGTGACATCCACGTTCGTCAGCACCACCGCCTCCGCGGTTGTCATATCGCCGCGAAGGAGGTCTTCGCCCTCGGGTTCGGTCACGCCGTCGAGGAATCTTTCGGGCTCGCTGCCGTCGCAGGGCGCCAGTTTGACCAGGTGGCCGTAGGCGATGGTGCAGTATTGGGCGGCGTCGTTATAGAGCTGCGGGACGAAGCCCTCCATCTCTTTGGTGAGCTGAATACCCTTGTCATAGACGCCGCGGTACGCCATGCCCGGGGGCAGCACGGTGCGCTCCCGCGGCTCCAGAAAGATGCCCGCCGTCACCTTGTCGACGGAGAGGTAGACGCTAGTGTCGACGTGTCGACATCCCCAGGTCACGGCAGCGACCATT
>CAJXSB010000525.1 GCA_913060435.1 uncultured Desulfococcus sp. | reverse complement strand
CGCCGAAGGGCGAAAACTGCTTTCCCCCTGGGAAGCCGCTGTCCGCAGGCATCTCGGGCGCGGCGCCGCGCCCGACGCCCCGGCCTTCAGCGTTCAGGCCATGGCCGAAATTGACGAGGCCCGACTGAACCCCTTTGCGATCCTCGCCGACATTCTGCCCGGCATCATCCACCCGGCGCCGGCACGGCCTGCCCACTGGCGTCGTGGGATCGACAGCGACATCGCCCACCGCGTCGAGGCGATGTTCCGTCCCGCGGCAGAGATTCTCCCGTCGGCATGGGCGGATGACATGAACAGCCGCATGGGCGCCGTCCAGCAGAGCATCTCCGCAGCCGACGAGCGCGCCGGAGATCCGGAGCGGCGGGAGATGCTGGCCGCAGTTCAGAAAGCCCTTTCACCGCCCGGCCATGGGACGCTCCGCGTATCGGAGCGCCGCCGGGAACCCCCGAACAGGAGAGCGCTATGATTCCGATTCGAGATATCAACCCGGCCAAAACCGTCCCCGTGGTCAACTACGCCATCATCGGTCTCAACGTGTTCGTTTTTCTGGCCGAACTGCTTCAGGGCGGAGACATGGCCCGGTTCGTCTACTACTACGGCCTGGTCCCCTCCCGGTATTCGTCTCCCGAAATCGCCGCCTATTTCAGCTTCGGACAGCAAGCCTTCTCATTTCTCTCCTTCATGTTCCTCCATGGCGGCTTTCTCCACATCATCGGCAACATGTGGTTTCTATACATCTTCGGCGACAACGTGGAAGACCACCTGGGGCCCTATCGCTACCTGGCCTTCTATCTCCTCTGCGGCGTCCTCTCGGGCGTATCCCATATGCTCTTCAACATCCATTCGAACGTTCCGGTCGTCGGCGCCAGCGGGGCCGTCGCCGGCGTCATGGGGGCCTACCTGATCCTCTATCCCCGGGCCAAGGTCCTCACCCTGGTGCCCATCATCATCATCCCCTTTTTCTTTGAGCTGCCGGCCTTCGTCTTCATGGGCCTATGGTTTCTGATCCAGTTTCTCAACGCTGCCGCGAGCTTCGGCAACGCAACGGATATCGCATGGTGGGCGCACATCGGCGGCTTCCTTTTCGGTATCCTGTTCCTGCGGCTTTTGGGCCGCGTCCCGTCGACGGGCGTTACCCAGTTTACCCAGCAGCTGGCCGAACGGAAGACCACCCACCGTCTCCAGGTGATCCGCCCGACCGGCCCGGTCGACGATCCGAACCTGTACGGCACCATTATGATAACCCCCCACGAGGCCCTGCGCGGCACCCAGAAGGTCGTCAATATTCCATGGGGATTTCACAACCAGATGATCCGGGTCACGGTTCCCGCCGACACCCGGGAAGGCAACATCCTCCGGCTGGCCGATATGGGCAAACGGATGCCCGACGGCCGCCGGGGCGACCTGATGCTCACGGTGGCCTTCGAGGCGTATCAGAGATAAGGCTTGAAGAGCCAGCAGAAGGAATCCCGGAGCTTCAAGGCAAGGGGTCTGGCGGACATCTCCTGGAGCGTGGCCTCCCGGGCGGCTTTGAGCTGGAATTCGAAATGGGGCACCAGGTCCCGCGCGACGCTTCGGCCGAAAACCTCGACCATCAGCTCGAAATTGAGCCGCATGCTCCGGGTGTCGAGATTGGCGGATCCGATCTGGGCGTAGTGGCTGTCAATAACAATCAGCTTGGTGTGGACAAACGGCGGTGGATGAAAAAAGATGCGGACCCCCCGGGCCATCAGCCCCGGCAGCAGCCGCATGGCAGCCCAGTGGACAAACGGCAGGTTGTTCTTCCCCGGCAGGAGGATCCGGACTTCCACCCCCTTCAGGGCCGCCGCCTGGAGGGCTCCGATGAGCTCCGATGACGGCAGGAAATAGGGGGTCATGATGGAGATCGATTTCCGGGCGAAGGAGGCCGCGCAAAAGATCAGCATTTCCAGCCGGTCGATCCGGAGGTTGGGGCCGTCTTCGACTGCCCGGCAGATGGTATTGCCGGTGTTGAAGGCGTGGACCGGCGCGGGGGTCAGCCGCTCCCCGGTGGCAAACCGCCAGTCCTCGAGGAATACGTGCTCGATCTGGCTGGCGATGGGGCCGGTGAGGCGAAAATGAAGATCGACGACCCGCTGCCGGTTTTCCATCCGGCCGCCCAGGTGGCTGTCCCGGATGTTCATGCCGCCCACGAAGGCGAATCTCCCGTCGGCCACCAGGATCTTGCGGTGGTTGCGCAGATTGATGCGCAGCGTCGGAGGATAGAGGCTCGGAGGGAGAAACCGGGCAAACCGGATTCCCCGTTGCGCCAGCAGCCGCCCCACCCTCGGAATGCTGTAGTATTCCCCTACCCCGTCG
>CAJXSB010000524.1 GCA_913060435.1 uncultured Desulfococcus sp. | reverse complement strand
CCGCCTATATCCGGGCGATGACGACCTTCACCGCCGACGGTTTCGGCTTCATCGCCGGCTCCCCCACGGGCGAGTCCATGGGCTACCTGCCGAGAGTTGACGGCAAATACTAATCAGACAACCCGCGCTGCAGGTTCGCTGCACTCTTCGCGAACCCCGGCGCAGGCCTGATCGCAGCAAGTAACATCGAGGGGCTGATTCAGCCCCTCGATTGTTTTCAGGGGCGAGGCAGATATGACGATGATGTGTTTACCCAGATGCCAAATCTCCCTTTTTCGGATACTGCTCCTTGTGGTGTTGGTGCTGCCAGTGGCGGCAGCGGGGGCTGCGTCTTTCATCCCGCCGGGAGAGACGGTGACCGTCTACACCGAGTATCCGGGGCCCGAAGGTGCGGTATCGTCACCGGGGCGGACATGGATCCTGCGCGGCATCGCAGAAAAGGATCCTGATCGGGCCGGGTGGGCGGCCTTTTCGGCCGGGGCGGATGAACCGTTTTGCACGGTCCGTCGCTCCGCCGTAGGCGATTCCGTCAGGATTGCCATGACCGGACCGGGCCGGCAGGCGGAGAGCGACAACGGGCTCCTGCTGTTGCCGGGATATCCGGCGCCCTGCAGCGTGCTGCCGGCGGATCAGGCGGAGAGCGAACGATTTTATGACGAGAAGCGGAGTGCGGGCGGACGGGTCTTCGTCCGGCGGTACCGTGTTTTCTGGCAGGATATTTCCCTGGAGGAGGCCAACAGCAGCGGGTGGCTGCAGGCGCCCCCCAGCACCGATGCAGCCGTCTCGCCATCCGAAAAGACAGGGGACGCGACTGCGCCGCCCCTGCGGATGCTGACGGCGGTGGACGATGACAATGCCACGGTGGTCCGGCAGTTATGGCGCGAGGGAGACCACTGGTGGATCTACGAGGAAACGCCGTTCAAGCGCTCCTGGCGCGTGGAATGACCCCGACCGCCCCTTTTTGTGAGGACTTATGAAACAGATGAAAACCCTGCTGATTCTCGCTCTGGCATCCTTCGGGATCTCCCTGCTGGCATGCAGCCCCCTGGCTGCGGAAAGCTATGAGTCGGACCAGATCCCCTGGTCCGGCTACTGGTGGCCTTCCATCCACGGCGGCCTGGTGACGGGGAACGACTACCGGGGGCATCCGGCCCCGCTGGAGAAATACGATCAGCTGGTTCAGGGGCTCTACCCCGGGCGCTCGACCCAATGGTACACGGATCAATACTATGATACCAACGCACTCTCCTGGTTCGGTCTCTGCTGGAACTGGGCACAGGCTGCGACCTTCGAGAATATCGAATTCTATCCCTCTTCTGAAAACAACATCCTCTTCCGGGTCGGAGACAAGAAAGGCATCCTGACCGCCGCCAACACCGACAACCTCGTGGTTTCCGAAAATGGGTCCACTCCGACAGTCTTTCATTACTGGCTGCTCAACTACATTCAGGACCAGGGGAAAGCCTTTGTCGCCGATCTCGACCCCAGCGGCGAGCTGTGGTCCTACCCCGTCTTCCGGTTCGACATGACCAGCAGCGCCCGAGTCGGGAGCGAAGCCGTCAGCGTCACCATCTATTACGCCGACGATATGGTGGCGCCCGACTATATGGGCACTCAGACCCGGAAAAAGACCTATACCTACACCCTCTCCCTCACCGGCGAGGGGCATATCGCCGGCGGCAGCTGGACCGGGGAGAGCGTAGAGGACCATCCCCAGGGCCTGACCTATGTGCTGACCCCGGCCTCGGAAACACCCCACCTCGACTACGGCAAGGCCGTCGAGATCGCCCGTTCCGCCGATGACTTCCTGGAGGGGGACGGCGTAGACGCCGTGCCGGTCTCCCCCGGCACCTACAACCTCGTGCTCATGGACGAGGATGCCTATCGGATCGACTGCCGGGCCGGGGACAGGGTATCCCTGGAGGTCCAGCGGCTGGCCGGGAGCAGCGAGGACATGCTCGTTTCCTTCACGGACGCCGACGGCAGGGAGATCGGCGCCACCCGGATCGGCGGGTCCCGATTTTCCGACGCCCCGGTCTACCGCCTGACGACGGCCTCCGGGACGCCGCCATACACCCTGACCCTCGGCCAGGATGCATATCGCGACCCCAACGTCTACACCCTGGTCGTGGACGTCGACCGAAGCTTCCAGCAGGCGGCTCCCTACATCCCCAGCTTCATGTGGTCGGGGTTCGCCGTGACCAATCCGACGGAGAGTCCGGTCCAGCGGGTTTCGCTGACCTCCTATGACGAGGACGGGGTTCCCATCCACACATCGCTCGGGCCCCTGACGATGAAGCCCGGTGAAAAACGTGTTCTTCTCCTGGACCAGCTGCCCTGGCGGAAG
>CAJXSB010000523.1 GCA_913060435.1 uncultured Desulfococcus sp. | reverse complement strand
CGGTAGGGGCTGATATCCAGGTTCAGGCGTTCGGCCACCGAGCGGATTTTGTCTTCGGGCCCCACCAGGATGGGATCGATGAGATCTGTCCTGGCGGCGTCGATGGCGCCTTTCAGTGCATCACGGCTGCACGGGTGGCATACGGCGGTGGGGATGGGATCCCAGTCTTTGACCTGAGCGATCAGTTTTTTGAAAGAGTCGGTGGGCCGTATTTCCATGTCGGCATAGGGAGAGGCCGCCTGGGTCGGCTTTCTGGCGGGAGCCTTGATCTTCGCATCCCCAGTGATGATCTCCTCCCCGCGCTGATTGACCACCCGGCAGTCCATGATCAGGCTGCCTTCGCCGTGCAACTTTTCTTTGACGGTGACCCGGATGGTCAGCGTATCGCCGAGTTCAACGGCGTTATGAAAATTCAGGTGCTGGGACTGGTAGACGGTCCCCGGGCCGGGCAGGTCGTTGCCCAGCAGGCTCGATATCAGAGAGCCGCCCCACATGCTGTGACCCACCATCTTATGCCGTTCCAGCAGCATCTGTGCATATTCGTCGCTGAAGTGCGTCGGGTTCATATCCCCGGACAGGATGGCAAACAGGTCAATATCCCGCTTGGTCAAGGTACGCTCCATGACGGCCGTGTCGCCGACATGGATTTCATCGAAAGTTTTGTTGACGATCATATCTTCCTACCCTTCCTTTTCAGAAACGAAATAGTTTGCCACATATGCCAGTCGTTCTTCCGACGCCGGGCCAAGCTTTCCCGAGGCCCTGACCACCTTCTGCACCAGTGCCAGCAATTCGGGGGCATCCTGCTCATGCCCTTCCAGCAGTGCGGGAATGGCCTCCACCGCCCGGCGTTCATCCAGCAGGAGCATGAAAAACTGATCCCGTATCACCTGCTTGAACTCGTCCAGGCTGACATCGGGGGCATGCTCTTTCCGAATGCGCCGAATCATTTCGAAACCACGTTCATCAGCGGCCTTTTCAGGCGCGCGCACGTAAAGCACCGCACGGATCAACGCCGCCCGCGGACCGCCGTTTTCAATATCCGCCAGGAGCTCTTTGATGCGCTGCTTGACATAGGCCATGTGGTCCGGATCCCTGCCGGGGTTTCGGCGCGGCGGTTCATCGGTGGCCCGAAGTCCGAGCATGGCCTGGAGCCAAGGCTGGGAGTAGATGCCGAAAAACATCTGCTCGGCCATCATGTCGCGCCAGTCGCGGTAGATATCCAGGCTTTTTTCCGTCAATTCGGAGAAAATGTTCTGCCACTGCAGGAAGATATTGTCCGGAGCGGCCGGCTGCCGATTCTCCTTGACGTTTTGGGCGGCGGCTTCCATGTGCTGCATCAACGGATTTTTGTCGGATAACAATTCGTATCCCAGTCGGAGCGGATGCGTCCTGCGCAGCCATTCCGCGCTGACGTCCGTTGACATGGCCTTCACAGCGGGTTGCGACAGGGTGCGATAGAGTCCATTGGTCACCTCAGACATCCGGGCGACGGCTGCGAAGCACCGATCATCGTCCACGGTGTTGACACCAAGGGCGCGGATGTCGTCGAGCGTCCGGGCTTCGAACCGGGAAATGTGGTCGTTCGTCACCAGGTCCGGATTTTCGGTATCTGCTGATTTTTCCGTGATGACGGCTTCATAGAGCCCCGGCGGCAGACAGTCGATGAGATCGATGTTTTCCGCAAATTCACTGTGCTCTTTTTTGGAGACGCTGCCGGACACGAAGATCCCCAGATGGCCGATGCTCTCATGTACCGCATAAACAATGGTCTGGCCGGCGACGCGGATATCGTCAAGATTTTTATAGAGATCGAGAATCCAGCCCAGGGCCTGCTGCGGCGGCGTAATATTGTCGCCTTTGGAGCAGAAACAGACGATGGGGGAGCGGATTTTTCTGAAATCGATTCGCATGCCGTCGGCGGTGACAACTTGGGCGGAGGGCAGCTTGTTACCAACAAAAAGGTTGTCCACGATATACTGCATTTCTTCGCCGTTCAAGACCACGTGCCCGCCCCACCAGCGTTCGAATCCCAGGTATCGGGGTGCTTCGGTGTCAATTCGTCTGTATAGATTGTACTGCTTGGACCAGAGCGTGTTGGACGGGTTCATCCCTTCGAAATTCTGCACCAGCCAGGCGCCGTCGAACAGGCCGTTGCCCAGATCGCTGGTGAGGGCCGTGAGCCAGCTGCCGCCCAGAAGGCCGCCGGAGTATCGCATGGGGTTCACGCCGCGGACACCGGTCCAGTAGGAGAGCGGAGCGCCCGCGGCGATGATGGGACCGCAGATTTCAGGTCGCGTGGCCCCCAGCATCATGGCAGCCCATCCCGCCTGGCAGTTGCCGATAACCACCGGCTTCCCATCC
>CAJXSB010000522.1 GCA_913060435.1 uncultured Desulfococcus sp. | reverse complement strand
TCGGTGTCGAGAAGAAGCTGCTGTGGATGGCGTTGACGCCGCTTTCCAGATCCTTCTCCGCGACCAGGAAATAGAGCGCCGCCCGGGACGGGCCGAAGGAGATCATCTCCACGTTGACCCGGCAGTCGGCCACGGCCGTGAAGCATCGGGCGGCGATGCCCGGCATCTTCTGGATGCCGTCGCCCACAATGCCGATGAGGGCGACGTCGTCGAGCCGGTCGATCTGGCGGAAGGGGCGGGGGGAGATCTCCATCAGGGCGCTTCGGGCGTCGTCGACGTCGCTTCGCGCCAAAAGCAGGCTGATGCAGGTCTGGGAGGTGACCACCGATTTGATGTTGACACCTCGCGAAGAGACCGCCGTTGCCACCTCGCCGAGGATCCCCCGGCGTGCCCCCACCCCCGAGGCGTGGACCTTGAGGACGGCAATGTCGGTGTCGTAGGCGACGCTCTTGATGATGGAATCCGGCCGCGGGCTGCGGGACGCGATGAGGCTGCCCTCGCTGTCCGGGTCGAGAGTGTTTTTTATGGCGATCCGGATGCGCTTCTTCCGGACCGGCTCCACAGTGCGGGGGTGGAGTATCTTGGCCCCGAAATAGGCGAGTTCGGCCGCCTCTTCATAGGAGAGGCTGGGGATGAGGGTCGCCTCGTGCACCAGGCGCGGGTCGGCGCTCATGAAGCCCTCGGTGTCCTTCCAGATCTCCAGGATCTCGGCGTTCGTGGCCGCGGCCACCACCGCGGCGCTGTAGTCGCTTCCCCCCCGTCCAAAGGTGGTGATGTCGCCGCTCTCCCCCACGCCGAAAAACCCCGGAAAGAAGAGGACCTTGTTTTGGCCCAGCAGCGGCGCCAGGTGCTCCTGGAAGTTGCGCTCGGTCTTGGGGATGTTGGCGGTGGCGTCGCCGTATTTGCCGTCGGTGATGAGGCCGGCCTGCTGGGGCATGCAGCAGGCGGCGGAGATCCCGCGGCTGTTGAGGGCCGCGGCCAGAAGCTGGGCCGAGAAGCTTTCGCCGAAGCTGGTGATAACGTCGGTCAGGCGTGGGGTGACCTCGCCGGTAAAGTTGAGGCCGTAGTAGAAGCGCTCGAGCCGCCGCAGGCCGCTGTCGAAAATCTTGAAGAAGCCCTTGCGGTCCGGCGGATGTGCGATGACGTGCCGGGCGACGAGCTGGTGCCGCGCCTTGATCTCCGACAGGATGCCGGGGATCTGCTCTTCATCCTCGAGGGCCTTGGCCATACCACCGAACAAAAGGTCCGTCACCCCGTGGAGGGCCGACACCACGAAGACCTGCCCCTTTCCGCGTTCGGTGATGAGATCCACAATCTGCGCGATCGTCTCTTTGCCGTGCAGGCATCCCCCGCCCACCTTGATCACTTTCACGAATATCTTCTCCTTGTCCGGGGTGTTCTCTTTATTTGATGTCGTTGACGCCGGGGCCATGGTCGCAGCGCCCCCGCGTCATCACCGGCCGTCACCCGAGGTCACCGGCCAAGTGGCGATCATGCCACAGAGAGGCCTTTGGGATCAAGTCCTTGCCGCATCATTCAGCCGGGCTTTTGAGCGCCTGCGCCAACGGCCACGACTGGAGCAGCCGCCAAGTTAATGCTGCTGAAAAGCGTTTTCGGCGTATATTGCCATCTCGACGGTACCGCCTTCGAAGGAGGACTCGCTTGACACGATTGATTGCATCGATTACATTGATATCAAACCATGCAAGAGGAAGAATCCATTATGCCAAGTTTGACCATACGAAATATCGATGAATCCTTAAAGGAGCGCCTGCGCATTTGCGCTGCTGAAAACGGCAGGTCCATGGAAGAAGAAGCCCGGCAGATTCTCAAGCATTTCCTTCTGACAAAAAAGCGTGACATGGGCATCGGGACCCGCATATCGCAGCGCTTTTCGGCAGTTGGGGGTGTGGATCTACCGGAAATGCCGCGCTCCCTTCCCCGCCGGCTGCCGGATATTGCATCGGACAAAGCCTCGTGATCCTGCTTGACACGAATGTCGTATCCGAAATGATGCGGCCTGCCCCCGCCCCTGAAGTGACGCGCTGGCTGGACCGCCGACCGGAAAAGGATTTCTGGATCAGCGCGATAACCATAGCTGAAATTCGACTAGGTATTGCACTGCTGCCGGACGGCAAGCGAAAAAAGATACTGGTCGATTTGTCGGAACAGATGTTTCGGGAGGATTTCTCGGATCAATGCCTGCCTTTTGACTGCGAGGCAGCGCGTGAATATTCCAGGATTGTTGCGGAGCGCAGCCGGAAGGGGCGCCCCATGAGCATCGAGGACGCACAAATCGCAGCCATTGCATTGGCGGGGAGCCTGACACTGGCGACGCGGAACATAAAGGATTTTTTAGATATTGATGGCTT
>CAJXSB010000521.1 GCA_913060435.1 uncultured Desulfococcus sp. | reverse complement strand
CCGACGCGGCCGACCGGGTCGAGGCGGTGTTTGACGGCGTCCGCTCCGGCAACTCCTGGAACGTGCAGGGCGACTTTATCGACGAACTGGAGTTCACCGCCAAAAGCAAACGCCAGAGTGCCATGATGGGCCAGACCCTGAAGGTCAAGGCCGGCGACATGGTCACCATCAAGGTCAAGGTCCACGATCCGGTAGAGCCGAACTTCTGCCCGCTGGACATGGACAACCCCTCCCTCGAACAGATCAGCGTATCCCAGCCCCTCAACATGCCGGTCCTCGACCACGTCGACCTGATCGCCGCCGACATCACCGGCAATGTTCCGGAGACAAATCCGGATGATGCCGTCGCCACCGAGTATGGTACCAACGCCTCGGTCGTTACCACCTTCCCGCGCCACGGCGGCATCGACAAAGAAGGCTACATGACCTACGTCTACAAGTTCAAGGCGGAAAAATCGATGTTCGTCCGCCTCCGCGGCACGAACCTGCCTGCGGGCGTCCCCTACGAGACGGACGAAAACGGCAACCCCCTGGCCGACAGCGAAGCCAACGACAAGATTTATTCGATCATGGATGCTGGCGAGCTTGAAGAGAAGCTGTTCGACGATGTTTCGATCGCCACCAACAGCAAGCTCGACGAGGTGGCGGAAGCCTACGCCGACCTGTGGTTCTATTCCAACCCGATCTTTATCGAAGTTGAATAACGGCCGGCAGCGACATGCTGCCAGTTGACCTGCGGGGGGGCCTGTGCCCCCTCGCATCATTTTTATCCCCAACCCTCACAGAAGCCCATGACACCCTTCGCTCTCTACATACTGTTTTTTCTCTCCGGCGTCTCCGGACTTGGATATGAAATTTTATGGACGCGGATGCTCTCCGTGGGCCTGGGCCACGAAATCGTCTCCGTGCTGGCTGTGGTGAGCGCCTTTTTCAGCGGGATCGCTCTGGGTGCCTGGCTATTGGACCGCCCCGTCAGCCGCAGCAACACACCGGGAAGATGGTTCGCCCTGCTCGAGGCGGCTATCGGCCTCTGGGCGCTGGCGCTGCTTTTCATCCTTCCGGAACTGAACACCGTTGTTTCCGGTTGGATCGGGGTCGACCCCACCCCTGCCCGCCATTGGGTCGTCTCATTCTGCTATCCCTTTTCGGTACTGCTGCCGGCAACCATGGCCATGGGCGGTACACTGCCGGCGATGGACCGGTTCGCCGAACAGCACAACGGAGAACGGCAGTCGGTTGGCGGGCTTTACAGCACCAACACCTTCGGCGCCGCGGCGGGTACGCTCGCAGTGACATTCCTGCTGCTGCCGCAACTTGGCATGAACCGGACGTCGCTGATACTGGTTTCCGTCAACACGATCTGCACCGTGGGCGCGCTTCTCCTGGCGCGCGTCAGCACCGCCTCCGGAAAGCCGAAGGAACTTCCAGGGCGGGCGGGCATCCCCAGGCGCGGTATGCTACTCCTGATGACCGGCCTGGCGGGCATCGGCTTTGAGGTCCTGATGGTCCGGGTGCTCAGCCAGGTTTTCGAGAACACTGTATTTTCTTTTGCGTCCATGCTCATGGTCTTCCTTTTCGGCACCGCGGCCGGTGCCGCCGTCTACCAAAAGCACAGGCGGTCCCTGAGCCCTGACGGCGGGCTTTCCTGCCTGCTGCTCGCGTCGGCCTTCTTCTGCCTGGCCTCCATATTCCTGCTCCAATACGCCGAGCCGCTTTTTCATGCGTTACAGGAAATTTTCGGCGACGGGATGCACGCAGCCGTTCTGGCGGAGTTGTCCCTCGCGCTCCTCTTTTTTCTGTTGCCGACGGCATCCATGGGGGCCACGTTCAGCCACTTGGCCCAATCCCTGAGGGGGCCAGAAGGGGGCGTCGGCCGGGCCCTATGCCTCAACACCCTGGGCGGCGCCTTTGCGCCGGCGTTGTTTGGTGTTCTGCTGCTGTCGCGGCTCGGCATCACGCATGCCCTGGTGCTGATCCCTGCAGCCTACGTGCTCTGCCTGCCGCACTTCCGCCGGGGCACTGCAGCCATCAGCGCGCTGCTCGCCGGCCTGGCCGTGCTGATCGTCCAGCACGCCGGCCCGCACCCATTCGTCTCCCTCGGGGAAGGCGAAATGATGGTCCATCACCGGGAAGGGGTCATGGCTTCGGTCTCCGTCGTGAAGGACCGTCAGGGCGGGCTTCATCTGAAGGTGAACAACCGCTACCAGATGGGCGGGTCGACCTCGATGTTTTCGGACCGGCGCCAGGCCTACCTCCCCCTGCTCCTCCATCCGGCGCCGCAAAGCGCACTTTTCCTTGGTCTTGGGACCGGGGCCACCTTTGCGGCGGCGGCCGACTTCCCGGAGCTTTCGGCGGTCGGGGGGGGGGTCATCCCC
>CAJXSB010000520.1 GCA_913060435.1 uncultured Desulfococcus sp. | reverse complement strand
TCCTCCAGGAGCGTCGCCCGGAGGCGGCCTTCGGCAGGCCCCAGCACAAATTCCGGCCTCATTCCCGCCCCCAGGAGGCGCCGGGCCAGGGCGGCAAACCGTTCCAGCGGCCAGTTCTTCCGTGGACTCCCGGAACCGGGATGGATGAATACCACCGCACCCCGGGTGCCGCCGTCTGCTCCTGTTTTCAGGGAGGGAAATCCCGGGGGAAACAGCGCGGCGGTGTCCGAGCGGCGGAGAAGGCCTTCGGCGGCGAGCTGGTCCATGAGGTGGTCATGGACATGGATGCGACGATGGCGCGGCGGACGGGGCGGAATCCGGTGGAGGGGCTTTCGGAAGACCCGTCTCACCCCCTGCGCCAGGGCGGTGGAGTTCGAGAAGAGAAGCACGGCTTTGTAGGGGCGGAAAAAATCGACCAGGGCCGTATCCACGCCGCCGGAGGCATCGGTATAGAGGCCGGCAAAAACCGCGGCCTCCATTGCAACGGCGCGCCGAAAAATCCCCAGCCCGGCGGCCAATCGGCCCAGATGGCCCTGGCAGACACCGTCGATCCCCCCGGGAAACCGCCGCCTCAGGCGGAGCAGGCTGTCGAAAGCGACCACCAGATCGCCCAGGGCCCCGGGGTGCACCACCAGCAACGCATCCGGTCCCACGGCGTCCGTTCCCTGTCAGCTCCCCGCTGTATACAACGGTCCGACGATCAGGAGATTGTTGGAGATGATCGACTGGATCTTTTCCATGGTGCTCCCGAACACGAAATCCCGGATCAGGCCGTGGCCGAATGCGCCGAGAATCACCAGTGCATCGTGGGGAACGTCATAGAGGTTTTCCTCCTCCGAACCCTTTTCCCAGAAATGCCATTCGGCCCCGCTCTGCGTGAGCTCCGCCTCGAGGCCCCGGTCCCGCACCGACTGGCGGTAGATCTCGGGATCCCGGCCCTCGGTCCGGGTGAAGATGCGAAGCGGCATGCCGGTCAGCCGCTGGACACGCATCCCCAGCTTCAGGGCATTGAAGGCGTTGGCGGATCCGCCGAAAAAAACGGCGATGCTCGTCCAGGGCTTGTAGACCGGACTTGTCAGGAGCACTGGAAACCGGGCGGACCGGACGATGCGGCGGACCCGGGGGCCGATGTAGCCCAGGCCGATCTTGGAGGAGAGGTCGCTGATGCTCCGCGGGCAGCTCATGAAATCGAAGTCGGCCGGGATGTCCGGCAGGGTGGAGGCGGTAAAGTTCTTGGGCACCAGGAAATTGGCCTCCAGGCCGTTTTCGGCCATCACCGCCAGCACCTTCTCGGCTTCGCGCACCGATCGGCAGAAGGGGATCATGACCACCACGTTGTCCATCCCGATGGTTTCGCGCACGCGACGGATGGCGCGGCACTCCAGGGCGAAACCTTCCTTGTAGTCCGGGCTGTAGTAGCGCGAGGCGCCCCGGAAACCGAGCATGGGGTTGGCCTCCTTGGGTTCGAAGGCCCGGCCGCCGACCAGGTTGGCGTACTCGTTGGTCTTGAAATCGCTCATGCGCACGATGACCGGCTCGGGATACTGGGAGGCCGCGATGCGGCCCAGCCCCCGGGCCAGGTGGTCCACGAAATAGTCCCCCTTGTCGTCGTAGCCCCGGGTCAGCTCCCGGATGCGCTCCCGGGCCTCCTCGTCCTCGAGGTCTGCGAAGTGCACCAGCGCCATGGGATGCACCTGGATGACGTTGTTGATCACGTATTCCATCCGGGCCAGGCCGACCCCCTTGCAGGGCAGCCGCCACCAGCGGAAGGCCGCCGGCGGACTGGCGATGTTCATCATGATGCGGGTGCGCGTTTCGGGTATCTCCTCCAAATCGATCTCTTCGTCTTCGAAGTCCAAATGGCCCTCGTAGACCTGCCCCTGGTCGCCTTCGGCGCAGGAGAGGGTCACCTCCTGCCCTTCGGAGAGCGTTTCGGTGGCGTCGCCGCAGCCCACTATGGCGGCGATCCCCAGTTCGCGGCTCACGATGGCGGCGTGACTGGTGCGCCCGCCGAAGTCGGTGACGATGCCGGCGGCCTGCTTCATGATGGGGACCCAGTCCGGATCGGTCATTTCCGTCACCAGCACGGATCCCGGCTCGAAATCCTCGATCTGCTCGGCGCTGAGGACCACGTTGACCTTGCCGGCCGCGATGGCCTGCCCGATGGCCAGCCCCGCCACCAACCGGCGGCCCTCTTCCTTGAGACGGTACTTCTTGAGCCGGCCGGCCGCCTTCTGGGATTGGACGGTCTCCGGCCGGGCCTGGACGATGTAGAGCTCGCCGGAGGGCCCGTCCTTGGCCCATTCGATGTCCATGGGCTTGCCGTAATGGTCCTCGATGGTGGCGGCCCAACGGGCCAGCTGCAGGATCTCGTCGTCTTCCAG
>CAJXSB010000519.1 GCA_913060435.1 uncultured Desulfococcus sp. | reverse complement strand
ACAGACGGGATCCACATCCCTCAAGCACCTTCCAGGACATCGTCGGCAGAAGCCCTCGCATTCTGGACGTCTTCAGGCTGGTGGAGAAAATCGCCGACAGCGACAGCACGATATTTATCAACGGCGAGAGCGGGACTGGAAAAGGCCTGATCGCCAAGGCCATCCACGACAGCTCCAGCAGACGGCGCCACCCCTTCATCTCGGTCAACTGCAGCGCCATCCCGGAAAGCCTGATGGAGAGTGAGCTCTTCGGCCATGTCCGGGGAGCCTTCACCGGTGCCAACGCCGACCGGATCGGACGGTTTCAGCAGGCCCACAAAGGGACCCTCTTCCTGGATGAGGTAGGCGACATGAGTCCCGACCTCCAGGTCAAGATCCTCAAGGCGCTCGAGGAGCGCGAGGTCGAGCCCCTTGGCGGGTGCCGGAAGGTCAAGGTGGATGTCCGGATCATCACGGCGACCCACAGGGACATGAAAAGCGAGGTTGAAAAGGGGAATTTCCGGGAGGATCTCTATTATCGGCTCTATGTAATTCCCGTAACTATGCCGGCGCTTCGGGAGCGCAGTGATGATATCCCGCTTCTGGTCGATCATTTTCTCCACCATTTCAATACCAAGAACAATCGTTGCGTCGAAGGCATCGACGACGAAGCCCTCCGGATCCTCCGGTCGTATTCCTGGCCTGGAAATATCCGGGAATTGAAAAACATGATCGAGCGTCTGGTTGTGCTGGAAGGAGAAGGCCGCATCACGCGACAGAATCTTCCCTGCGAGCTGGCGCAGGGCGGCACGCCCAGGGTGCCCAACGAGCTTGACATTTCCGAAGAGGGCATCTGCCTGCAGACCGCCGTCACCGAATTTGAAAAAGCCCTCATCCTCAAATCCCTGGAGAAGACCCGGTGGGTCAAGAAACAGGCCGCAGACCTGCTGCACCTTAAGCGGACGACCCTCGTGGAAAAGATCAAGCGCTACAACCTGCAATACTAGCCTGCAGTCCCTCTAGCCTACAATCCCAATGATCGGTCATGCCGGCCAGCATCGGATCGCGGGCCGGATGGCCGGCGTTGTTCATGGCGACCTTCCCCCATCCGGAAAAAAACGTTCTATATTGACCCAGATGCCGCAGCAGAAAGGGTCGTTTTGACCCATTCCCAGAAGGCCTCCCGCGCCAAAAATCTTCTCCTTGACTTTCACCGCCGGATCACCGAAATCCATAATGAAGTTTCCAGCAGCGCCGTTTTGCACGACGCCGCTGCGGGGCTGTCGGCCATTACCAGAAGGCCGCCCCAGTGCGCTCAGCAGCAATGGCGCCTTCATCCGAAACAGATTAACGGAGGATCTATGGTGGAACCATCAATACACACCATTCACCTGCCCTCGAGCGCCGCAGAGGCGCTGGCAACGCTTTTCCAGCAGGGAATCCGCGTTGAGATTGAGACCGGCTGCACCATCAAGTCCCTGCTGACGCATCAGTGGGGCCTGCCCCAGGATTATATCATGGGAAGGATCAGCACCCTGTTCCTCAATGGCAAGCCGGTGGACGACATGGAGACGGCCATTGTCAGGGACGGAGCGGTGCTGGCCCTCTCTTCCGCCATGCCCGGTCTGGTGGGCGCCGTCATGCGGCGGGGCGGCTTCTATGCATCCTTGCGGGGCGGCATCACCTACCACGAGACATTGCAGGATGCTTCCATCCGAAAAGGCACGATCACCGTCAAGCTCTTCAACATGCTGATCCGCGAACTGGGCCCCCACTTTCTCGCGCAGGGCTTTCGCGTCCGCCGAAAGGCGCTTCCAGAAGGCATCCGCCCGCAGGCCGAGGGGGTCGGCGCTGCGGACGACGACGTTTTCATCGTTTCCCCGCCCGCGCCCTCCGGAGCAGCACCGGATCATCCATAGCCGTTCCCCTTTCCCATGCGCCGCTGGAGGGATGCCCTTCCAGCGGCAGCCCCCCGGCCAGGGCGTGACGTGGAATGGCCCATCCAAACCGCGATTTCCCGCAGCGGATCTCCCGCCATTTTCTGTGTTGGCAATATTCTTGCATGTTTTTCCTCCAATGATCCGAAAATTTTAGTGCCGTGCAGCCCCCCGTGTGGGAGCGCGGGCATTTGTATTGACATGGAGAAGCAGACTTAATATAATAAATACGGTTAGTTATAATTTGTCTATTTCTGTTCTTTTACGTTCTTCACAAAACAAACAACTCAGCTAAAAAGCAATTTTAAACCAGAAATAACGCAAACAAACACATGAAGGAGGATCTACTTTTATGGACAAAATTCTGCGAATTGACGTTGGTGCGGATGGCGGCCCCAAGGCGACGGTTACCGAGCTCGGCGACTACGCCGGTATGGGCGGCCGGGCGATGACCTCGATGGTCGTCAGCACGGAAGTCCCGCCGGACTGTCACCCCCT
>CAJXSB010000518.1 GCA_913060435.1 uncultured Desulfococcus sp. | reverse complement strand
CATCAGCTGCAGCAGGTCCGAACGTTTGATCTCGCCCCCTGAAAAATTGTCGTTCACGTCGCGGTCCAAAAAATCGCCGAACTCCATCTTTCGCGCCAGGGCGTCGACGTCAACGCCATCGCGGCCGCCAGCGCAGATCTCCACGATGGCGCGGGTCTTGAGGCCGTTGATCGTGGGCGGCCGCTGGAAGGAGATCCCGATGCCCAGCCTTGCGCGTTCATGGATGGGCATATAGGTGATGTCTTCCCCTTTGAAGGTGATCTTCCCGTGGGTGACGGTATAACCGGAGAACCCCATCAGCGTCATCATCAGGCTGGTCTTTCCGGAGCCGTTGGGCCCGAAAAGTACATGGGTTTCCCCACGGGGAACCGCCATGTTGATATTCTTGAGGATGGGCTTGCCGCCGACCTCAACTCGCAGATCTTCTATCAGCAACATATGCCTGTTCGCTTTCCTCTCGCAAGGATTCCTTGGGATTTCGGAGAAGATGGTCGGAGCAGCCCATAAGCCGAATTCTGTTCCACCCCGAAGGATGGCGGCAATCATTCCTCTATGGATGCCGATTGCCCGGCACCTCTTGCAACCTACCCGGGAGCTCGGACGGGCCGCCCTCAAGCACTCCCCTATTTGGTCTTGCACCGGGTGGGGTTTACCTAGCTTCTCCGGTCGCCCGGAGAACTGGTGCGCTCTTACCGCACCGTTTCACCCTTACCGTCAGCCGCCGGAATTTTGGCCCGGGTGTCGGGCCGCTGCCCGCGGAAAACGGCGGTCTGCTCTCTGTTGCACTTTCCTTCGCGTCGCCGCGACTCCACGTTATGGAGCACCCTGCCCTGCGGTGTTCGGACTTTCCTCCGGACATGAAATGTCCAGCGATTGCCCGGGCTGCTCCGACCGTCTCCGAAAGGCCTACTCCAGGGGCCTTTCCCAATAAATTAATCTATTACAAAAAGGGCAAAAGTTCAAGCTTTCGAACCGCCGGAGTTCAATGGCCTGCTGGGGCGGGATGTTGATGTTGCAGCCCTCGCACGTCGTACCCCTCACCGGCACGACTGCCGGGCCCTCCACCAGCTGCCGGGTTCTGTTGAAGGTCTCCAGCAGCGCATCAGAGGCGGATCCGGCGATCCGCTCCCGTTCCGCAGCCAGCTTCGTCAGCTGCGCCTTCCCGTTCCGGACCTCGCCGTCCAGGCGAGCCTTCTCCGAGGCAAAGGCGGCTTCCGCCTGTTTCCCCTCCTGCTCCCGCTGCGCCACAAGCTTCTCGCCAGCCTCGATCCGGTCGAGCAGCGAGAGCATACTGTCTTCAATTCTGCTGTTGGTCCGCTCGGTCTCCTCGATCTGCCGCAGCAGTGCCTGATATTCCTTGTTGCTCTTGACGCTCGGAAGGCGGCTCTTGCTTTTGCGGATCAGTTCAAGATTGATTTTCACGTCACCCTCAAGGGCCCGATATTCCTTTCGAAGCTCCGCAAGTTCGGCCGCTGCGGTCTCCGCCGCAGATGCGGCTTCGGCCACGCGGGCCTCCATTCCGCTCCGTTTTTCACGAATTCCCGAGATCATCCCCTGAACCCGCTCAACATCCGTGTCGTTCTTCTGGAGCGCTACCAGGATCTCAATCTGCTCTTTTACGTCCATCGCCTGTCTCCCTGGCCCGTAGCCCAATCATCTTTTGTTCCGGGTTGTTTTCCCGGGTTTCCCGTCCCGGCATGGCGCGCACGGCCAAACACGCCGGCGGCCGGCGGCGGCGCAGCCCGTCAAACGGCAATGAAGGGGTCGCTCTCAAGGGAGCAGGCCTCCACGGCGACCGGCATCGACTTCGCTTCGACAGCAGCCTTCAGCCGTCGCGTCAGAACGTCAACCACGAGGTGCTCCGAGGCAAAATGCCCCATATCGATCAACCCCAGTCCGGCGCTCTCCACGTCCCGGGCATCATGGTATTTCATATCCCCGCTGATATAGACATCAGCGCCCGAGGCAAAAAACGCCCCCATCAGGCTGGCACCGCTCCCCGAACACACGGCCGCCCGTCGCACCGGAAGATCCGGCTTGCCGCAGCAGCGCAGCGTTGTCAGCCCCATCGATTCCTTGATCCGCCGTGCGAGCGACATCAGGGTGGTCGGCATGGCCAGATTCCCGACGCGCCCAAGGCCTTCCCCTTTTCCCGCCCCCGGCGGTGGATCTTCGAGGGGGACGAGGTCCGTCAGATCGATACGAGCGGCCAGAATGTCGTTGATGCCGTCGCTGACAATGTCCAGGTTGGTATGCGCGGAATAGATGCTCAACCCGTGGCGGGCGGAATGCTGGATGATCTGTCCTAGCGGCGTCGCAAAATCGATGGTTTTTGGTGCTTTGAAGATCAGGGGATGGTGTGTAATGAGGAGATCGACGCCGGCGTCGACGGCTGCGGAAACCACCGGCGGAATCGGATCGA
>CAJXSB010000517.1 GCA_913060435.1 uncultured Desulfococcus sp. | reverse complement strand
CGGCGTCTCACCTTTTCGATATAGGTCACGGGGCTCATCTCTTTATGATAGGTTGCATATCCCGGGATGCGGCCGCCGATGATGATTCCCCTCAGGTTCAGGTTTTCACAGAGCTCCTTCCGCGCGTCGTAGAGCCTGCGGCCGAGGCGCATGCCCTGGTAGGCCTGGTCAACGAACAGATCGATGCCGTAGAGGTAGTCTCCTTTGGGATCGTGCCCCTTGAAGCTGCCGTTGGAAACGATGTCTTCGTAGGAATGATCCACCTCGAGGCTGGCGTAGTCGATGATCAGGGTGAGGGCGGCCGCAACGACCGTCCCCTTGTCATCGATGCAGATCTGTCCTTCGGGAAAGAGGTTGAGGATGGTCTCGTATTCATGCTGATGCCATGCACCGCCCATCCCGGCATAGGCGTCCCGCATGATGTCTCGAACATCCGGGTAGTCCGAAAGTCGCAGATTACGAATCTCCAGCTTATGTGTCATGGTGTCGTTTATCAATGGATCGGTTTCCTGTCTCCAATGGGGTTTAATTTCGTGCAGCGAGGTGCCCCGCCCGGCGGCGTGACGGCCCGATGCCGCCCTACTCCACCCGAACGTCCGTGAACCATACCTGGAACCCGCCGGTTCCTTCCCGTACCAGCGACAGGGTCAGCCCGCCGATGGTTTCGTAGGCCTCCCAGCGGGTTGTCCGCGCCGGCGGCTCCCGGCCCGACTTCAGATAACTCCATTCACGGATCATGCTTCTGCCGTCCACGTAAAGCCGATAGGTGTCGTTGGGGGTGTACCCCTTTCCATCGACATAGCGGATCTCGACCTCGGTCAACGCTTCGCCGGACAGCGGGGACGTCCGGTGCCGGGTCACGGTCACCTGCGTCTTCTCCCGGTCTTCGTAGGCCTTGAGCGGGAAGAGAAGCCAGTAGACGTCGTTGACGAACTTGGCCGACGGCCCATGCGCTTCGCCGTTCAGAAAAATCCGGTTGTCGGGGATGTGCCATTCCCAGGAGCGCCGGACTGTTTTATCGGGGAGCCGGGCGTTGAAGGTGAACGACAGCGTCTTTTTCCCGTAGAGGTCGAACAGGCGGCTGTTCCGGCAGATGTCATGCAGCACATCGCTATGTTGAACCTCCGGTCCGGCGCAGCCGACGGCCAGGAACGTAAATAACATCCACAATGCAGAAAAACGCATTCCCCCTCCTTTCGGGACCCGCCATTCATGCGAGTCCTCGTGGAGATTACCAGCAACCTTCCGGATACGTTTCCAAAAATAGATCGCACAAGGCCGGAAATCAAGCGCGTGAAGGAGATTTGGGCTCTTTTCCTTCCGTGGCGGGGGGCGGCGCATCGTCCCCTTCTCGGTCCGGGGGGCCGGGCAATGCCGGGGATGCCTGGGCCAACTCCCGAAAGGCGCTGAGCTGCTCCTTTCGGCCGATGACGCCGACGATGTCGTTTTCCGCAAAGGCAAAACCGGGGTCCGGGTTGGCGTGGAGTACGCCCCCGCGAACGACGCCCGCCACTGTCGCCCCGGTGGCGTTGCGGATTCCGGCCTCCTGGATGGTTCTGCCGGCGATCCGGCTGCCGGCGTCGAGGGTCATCCATGTCAGGTCGAAGAGGCGCGAGGCATTCTGAAGCTGGGCAAGGGTCCTGTATTCCGCATCGGACGCGTAGAGAGGCTTGTATAGGTCTTCCCGCACCTCGTCGGTAAACGCCTGGATCTGACTGGCGGGAATGTCGAGGTGGAGGAGGGTCTGCCGGGCGAACTCGAGGCCGGCCTCGAATTCCGGCTGAACGATCTGATAGACCCCCTGGTCATGGAGGGTCTGGATCTGCTCGGGAGTCTCGGCGCTGGCGACGATATGGAGCTCGGGGTTAATTGTCTGGATCTGGGAAACGATGCACTCGCAGACCAGGGCCACCGGCGTGGTGATCAACAGCAGCTCGGCCCGGTCGACCTGCGCTGCTTCGAGGATGATCGGCTGTTCGGCATCGCCGTAGATGAGGGGGAAGCCGAGGGAACGGATCTTCTCGAATTTGCGGTAGTCGGATTCGATGATGACAAACTCCTTTCCGATCCGCTGGAGCACGTCTGCGACATATTTCCCGACGCTCCCACCGCCTGCGATCACGATGTGCCGGTGAAACCCCTGCTGCGGCAGGTTGACCGTCTGAAGCTGAAATGGTCTCAGGTAGCGGTTTCGGAGTGCATAGAGCGGGGCGGTGAGGGACGCTGCAAAGGGGGTCAGGAACATGGTGATGATGGTGGTGGTCAGCACCAGGGCGTAGAAATCCATGGAAAAGCTATTGGAGGCGATCCCCACCCGCGCCAGCACGAAGGAGAACTCGCCGACCTGGGAGAGGCCGAAGCCCATGGCCAGGGGGATGACGTTCCCGTAGCCGAAGAGTCGGCTCAACCCGGCGAAGATCAGCCCTTTGCCCGCCA
>CAJXSB010000516.1 GCA_913060435.1 uncultured Desulfococcus sp. | reverse complement strand
CGCCCGGATCTCCATTTTGCCGCCCACCGCGATGCCGACCAGATCGCCGGGCGCATCCAGGCGCGACTGAAGGCCCGGGGGATCAAGGTCTATCGCCAGGATCTCCGCCAGCGTCTCATTCTGCAGCAGGGCGCCCTGAGCGCCAAGGACCTCCAGGATCTCATGGCCGATGTGCGCCCGGCGGACGGCCGCGCCGCAGCGACGGCGGATGCCCGGTCCGGTGTCGCGTCGGAACTGGCGGCCGAGGTGCTGGCGGAGGTCCTGGGCGAGAAGGCCCTCGCCCTCGAAGGATCGGATGACGGGGGCGATCCGGTCTTCTGGTACCGGGAATGGGACTCCCGGCTGGGGGATTATCTCAACGACCACGTCCGGGTGGTGGAGCGCACCCTGGCCGGCGCCTCGTCCGGCTTTTATGAAGGTGTCCTCGGCGCCCGCTACGGGCTGGTGCGGAACATCCGCAGGGCCTTCGAGCTGTTGAAGCCCGAGGGGCTGATCCTGCTCCGCCGGTGGACCGAGGGCGACGCCTTCGACCACCGCGCCCTCATCGACTTCGCCGTCGACCGGAAGGCGGGCATCATGCCCTCGGACCGGCTCTACACCAAGCGGATCAAGCAGCAGCGTGATGTGGCGGTGCTCCTCCTGGTCGATCTCTCCCACTCGACCTCCAACCGGGTCTATGGGGCGACGGCAACGGTGCTCGATCTGGAAAAGGAGGCCATCGTGCTGTTTTCCGAGGCGCTTCAGGTGGTGGGGGACGATTTTGCCGTGGCGGGGTTTTCCGGGACGGGACGCCTGGGGGTCGACTATTTTCGGGTCAAGGACTTCGAGCGGCCGGTGGATGATGTGGTACGGGGGCGGATCGGGGCCCTTTCGCCCCAGCGCAGTACCCGCATGGGGGCCGCCATCCGGCATGCGGCAACCCAGTTGGCTTCGGCGGCGGCCCGGGTCCGGCTCCTGATCATCCTGGGCGACGGCTTCCCCAACGATACCGGCTACAAGCGCGAGTACGCCATCGCCGATACCCGGAAGGCCATTGCCGAGGCCCGGACCAAAGGGATCCATGCCCGGGCCATCACCGTCAACATCATCGGCGACGAACGGCTGGACGACCTCTACGGCAGCCTCCACCACAATGTCATCTCGGACGTCCGGGAGCTCCCGGACAAGCTGCTCCGGATCTACAGCGCCCTGACGCGGTAGCGGACCGGCGTCAGGCGGCGTGGCTGCCGGCGGCGGCGCCGCGGAAGAACGAGAGCCGGACCGGTCGGGAGATGATCTTTTCCCGGTAGAGCCGCGCAAAGAAGGCCGAAAGTCCCTCGATCTCGGCGGCGTCGAGGGAATACCGGAGCCGGTCGTAGTACTCCCGGCACATCTCCCGGGATATCCCGAGCCGGTCCGAGGCCTCCGGCAGGATGCGGCAGATGCGGCACAACCCCTCCCGTCGCGACCGATGGAGCTCCGCCAGCACGGCGGCCACCCGATCCGGGTGCTCATCGGCAAAGGATTTCCGGACCGCCCAGAGGGCGAAGACAAAGGGCAGCCCGGTCCGGTCCCGCCACAGGGCGCCCAGATCCCAGACATGATCGAAGCCGGCGGCCCAGGGCTCCCGGAGCGCCGCATCGCCGATGACCAGGGCGGCGCCGGTCTCTTCGGGCAGGTCGGCGGCCGTCCGGACCCGTCCGGTGGCCAGACGGGGGTGGATCCCCTCCGAGGCCAGGAGGCAGCGGGTGAGGGCTGCTGCCGTGGCGGAGTCCCGCGTCAGGATGACCTTTCTGCCGTGGAGCGAAGCGAAGGGGTGGCGGCTGACCAGGAGGACGCTCATGACCGGGCCGCAGCAGGCGATGGAGAGGTCCGGCAGCACCAGCCAGTCTTCCTGGTGCCGGGCATAGGCTGCAGAGGAGACCGGGCTGATGTCCAGCTCGCCTGCGGCCAGCATGCCGTTGAGGGCCGAAGGCGGCGCGCTCGTCATGGTCATCCAGCCGGGCCTCCGGCCGTGGTCGAGGCCGTAATAGACCGGGGCGACATTCATGTAGCTGATCCGGCCGACCCGCACCGGTGCTGCCGGGCGGGCTCCGGTGCCGAAGGGTACGGTTCCGCGGGTGTATGCTTCAGCAGGGTTCTTCATGGACAATCTGCTCCAGAAGGGCCTCGGGGGTTGTTGCGGCGGCGGACCGGTAGTGCATGGCGGCCGATTTTCCCGGCGTCAGGCTGCCGAAATGGTCCGCCAGGTGAAGCGCCGCAGCGCCGTTTCGGGTGGCCATGGCCAGGATCGTCTCCGGGGGCACCATCGGGTAGGTCCGGGCGCAGAAGGCCATTTCGTCAAACATGGAGAGGGATTGGGTGCCGGCCAGGCTGTCGGTCCCCAGGCAGGGGGCCAGGCCCGCCTCGAGCATGCCCGGCAGGTCCGGCAGCCGGGTGTGGAGGGTCTGGTTGCTCCGGGGGC
>CAJXSB010000515.1 GCA_913060435.1 uncultured Desulfococcus sp. | reverse complement strand
GAGGCATTTCAACGGGCCGTGGCCCGGTTGACCAAGGAGGTGTGATGCAGTCTTATCTGCCGGTTTACAAAGCCCAGCCGGACCGGGAATGGCGGGACGGCCGCGTCTATGATATCTGGCTGACGCTCCCGGTCTTCTTCCTGGTGGGCATCGGCATCGTGATGGTCTACAGTGCCAGCTCCGCGCTGGCCCTGCAGAAATTCGGGAGCGAATACTATTTTCTCAAGCGGCAGATGGTCTACACCGTCGGGGGCGGGCTGCTGCTGATATGCTGCCGCCACGTGCCCCTCCGGATCGTTTACGCCGGGGTCTATGCCCTGCTTTTCGGAACGGTTCTGATGCTTCTGGCCGTTCAGATTCCCGGGCTGGGCATCACCGCGGGCGGTGCGACCCGATGGCTCCGGCTGGGGGTGTTTTCATTCCAGCCGTCGGAGCTGGCACGGCTGGCCATGATCGTCTACATTGCCTACTCTATTGAAAAGAAGGGGGATCTGGTCAAGACTTTCTCCATCGGATTCATCCCCCACGTCATCGTTCTCGGCCTGGTGGCCGGTCTCATCATGCTGCAGCCCGACTTCGGGTCCGCAGCGATCCTGTGCGTCATCGTCTGGGCGATGCTGTACATGGGGGGGGTGCGGCTCCGGTACCTGGCTTCGTCGATCCTCCTGATGCTCCCCGCCGCCTATATGCTCCTCGTCAACTCCCCCTACCGGCTGCGGCGGCTCGTGGCCTTCAGCAACCCCTGGCAGTATGCGACCGATGAGGGATACCAGGCCATCCATTCGCTCATGGCCTTCGGGACCGGCGGTATCTGGGGGGTGGGCGTCGGGGGCGGCTACCAGAAACTGTTCTACCTGCCGGAGCCCCATACCGATTTCATCTTTTCGGTCATCGGCGAAGAGCTGGGGCTTGTGGGCGTTCTGACGGTCATCGCCTGCTACGGCATCATTATCTGGCGGGGTATCCGCATCGCGCGCAGCGCCACCGGGACCTTCGCCACACTCCTGGCCGCGGGGCTGACCTTTGCTTTCGGGCTCCAGGTCTGCATCAATATGGGCGTCGCCCTCGCGCTGCTGCCGACCAAGGGGCTGACCCTGCCGCTGCTCAGCTACGGCGGGTCGTCCCTCCTGGTCAACATGGCCGGCATCGGCCTGCTGATGAACATCGGTGCGGCGGAGAGACATGGATAAATGAATAAACCGCTCAACATCGTCATCGCCGGAGGCGGCACCGGCGGACACCTCTTCCCGGGCATCGCCATCGCCCAGGAGTTCATGGACCGCCACCCCGAGACCCGGGCGCTTTTTGTCAGCACCGGCAGGCCCCTGGAGCTGGAGATACTGGCGCGTGCCGGTTTTCCGCACCGGAAGATCAACGTCGAAGGCATCAAGGGGCGGGGGCGCTTTGCCCGGATGCGGGCATTGGCCAAAATTCCCGGCAGCATGTGGCAGGCCTGGGGAATCCTCCGGCAATTCGCTCCGGATCTGGTGGTCGGCGTCGGCGGCTACTCCTCCGGGCCGGTGGTGCTGGCGGCGCACATGGGCGGCATTCCTTGCGTCCTCCAGGAGCAGAATATCCTCCCGGGCATCACCAACCGCATCCTGGCCCGGTGGGCGGACCGGATCTACATTTCCTTTGAAGAGACGCAGTTTCGTACGCGGAAGGCTGCGGTCCGGTGGACGGGCAACCCCGTGCGGCGGGAGATCGCGGCGGCCGCCGGCGGCGGTCGACGCTGCCGCCACGGGGAGCGGCCGTTTCAGCTGCTGGTGCTGGGCGGCAGCCAGGGGGCGCACAGCGTCAATGCGGCCGTCGTGGCGGCGGTGGGCCATCTGGGCGACATCGGGCGTATCCATGTCGTCCACCAGACCGGTGTTCAGGACGAGGGGATGGTGCGTTCGGCCTATGAGCGGCAGGGCGCATCCGCCGATGTCCGGGCCTTTTTCGACGACATGCCCGAGCGGTACCGTCAGGCGGACCTGATCGTCTGCCGGGCGGGGGCCACCACCGTCGCTGAAATCAGCGCGGTGGGAAAGCCTGCGATTTTTATCCCCTTCCCGTTTGCGGCGGACAATCATCAGGTGCTGAACGCCCGGACGCTGGCATCGGCGGGCGCAGCGGAAATCCTACAGGAAAAAAACCTCGACGGCCCTCTCCTCGCAGAACGGGTCCGGCGGCTCGTCCGGGACCCCGGCTTGCTGGCCGGCATGGCCGCGTGCGCCGGACGCATGGGGCGGCCCGACGCGGCGGCGGAGATCGTCGACGACTGCTATAAACTGCTGGCCGGACCGGCATAGGCGGCTTCCCGGGCCTTCAACCGGGCGAAAAGCGATCATGTATCGAAAGAAATATCATATCCATTTTGTAGGCATCGGCGGTATCGGCATGAGCGGCATCGCCGAGCTCCTTTTAAACCTCGGCTACCGGGTATCGGGGTCCGACCTGCG
>CAJXSB010000514.1 GCA_913060435.1 uncultured Desulfococcus sp. | reverse complement strand
GCTCTTTACGTCGAAAGGGGTAGACGGTTTTGTCGAGGGCCCTCCCTCCTAAACCCCCTCCTCCTTCAGCCGCGCCTCCAGATCCTTCATTGCCGTGATAAAGCTTTGCCGGTTTCTTTCGGCGTAGGGGTTGTAGCGGTTCATGTCGACGAAGAGCTGCCAGGTGTCATGGGTCACGACGCCCAGGATGTGGAGGAGCCGCTTGTAGCCTTCGGTGTCGATGATGAGCTCTTCGGCGCCGAAGGCGTCGAGGGAGCGGCCGATGAAATGGGTCAGGCAGAGGCTGAGGGCGATCTGGCGGTCGTGCTCTTCGGGGGTCGTCTCGATGACGATGAGCCCCCGGGAGGCCAGGTAATGCTTGATCTTTTCGTAGCGGGCCTCGGCGATCCTTCCCCGGCAGAGCACGATCTTCCGGTCGAGCAGGGATGCGGCTGCGCTGTCCGGGCCGAACATGGGGTGGGTCGGCAGGATCGAGACGGATTCGGGCAGGAGCGCCGTCATCCACTGGACCGGGTAGACCTTGACCGAGCAGACGTCCACCACCACGGCGTCGGGCTGGAGCAGCGGTGCGATCTCCTTCAGAAAATCCTGCATGCTGGAGATGGGGACGCTGAGGATGACCACCCGCTGCCCGGCGGCTTCAGCGAGATCGGCCGGTACGGCACCGATCCCCGAGATCTGGTCTGCCTTGTCGCTGCGGTTGTAAATGTACACCTTGAAATCCTTGGCCAGGTAACCGGCCATGAGTTTGCCGAATCGTCCGAATCCGATAATTCCGATCATGGGGGGATGACTTTCTTTGAGGGCCGAGGGCCGAGGTTAAATGTTCAGGGCTCACAGCAATCAGCCCAGACACGCTGCCATCCTTTCCAATCCTTCCACCAGGGTCGCCTCGGGAACGGCGTAGGAGATGCGGATGTGGCGGTCTGCGCCGAAGGCCTCTCCGGGCACCACGGCTACGCCGGCCTCGTTCAGCAGGTATGCGGCGAAATCCTCCGCGGTCTCTCCGCGCTGGAGCCGGGAGGAGATGTCCGGGAAGAGATAGAACGCCCCCTGGGGACGGATGCAGTCGAAGAGCCGCGATGCGGAATCAAAGGCGATCTCCCGTTTAATGTCGAGGTCGCGCCGCCAGTCCTGGATGACCGATGGATCCAGGTCGAGCGCCGCCATGGCGCCGTACTGGGCAAAGGTGCAGACATTGCCGGTGAGGTGGCTCTGGAGCTTGGCCAGCGCGCGGATGAGGCCTTCGGGCCCCGCCCCGAAGCCCACCCGGAACCCGGTCATGCTGTAGCTCTTGGAGAAGCTTCGGACCACGACGAGGCGGCTCCGGAGGGCTTCGTGTACAAAGAGACTCCGGTGTTCGAGGCCGTCGTATACGAAATATTCGTAGGCCTCGTCCGCGATGACCCACAGCCCCCGGTCGCAGGCCAGGCGGGCGATCCAGGCGAGATCCGGCGGCGGGTAGACGGCGCCCGTCGGATTATTGGGCGAGTTGACGAGGATCGCCCGGGTGGCGGGGCTCACGGCCGCAGCAATGGCCTGCCGGTCGAGCTGGTGCCTGAGGGTGTCGACCAGGACCGGCCGCCCGCCGGCCAGCCGGATCTGCTGGGAGAAGCTCACCCAGTGCGGGTTGGGCAGGATCACCTCGTCGCCTGGATCGAGGAGCACCTGGAAAACGCTGTAAAGGAGCTGCTTGGAGCCGTTGGTGATGATGATGTTCTCCGGCCCCCAGCCGTCGAAGGAGGCTCCCAGGGCCGAGCGAAGCCCGGCGAGTCCGGCCACCGGGCCGTACCGGGTGTTGCCGTCCTCCATGGCCGCCCGGGTCGCGGCGACGATGGGCGCCGGGGTGGCGTATTCCGGCTCGCCCACGGCAAAATTGAGGATCCGGCGGCCTTCGGCCCGGAGCTTTTCGATGAGGGACGTAAACCGGACCGTCCGGGAGGTCTCCACCGCTTCGATGCGGCTGGAGAGCGTCATTCCGGAAATCCCGCTGTCCGGCCGGCCTGGATCAGGGCCATGTCCGCCAGGACCAGGGCGGCCATCGCCTCCACGATGGGAACCGCCCGGGGCACCACGCAGGGGTCATGGCGCCCCTTGGCTTCCAGCGTGGCCGGCCTCCCCTCGAAATCGACCGTCTCCTGGGCCCGGCCGATGGTGGCCGGCGGCTTGAATGCGATGCGGAACCAGACGGGCTCCCCGTTGGAGATCCCCCCCTGGACGCCCCCGCTGAAATTGGTGCGGGTCCGGAGCCGTCCGTCCTTGAAAACAAAGGGGTCGTTGTGCTCCGATCCATGGCGCGCCGCACCGGCAAAGCCCGAACCGATCTCGAAGCCCTTGGTCGCCGGGATCGAGAGCATGGCGTGGGCCAGCCTGGCCTCGAGCTTGTCGAAGACCGGCTCGCCCCACCCCGGCGGGACATTCCGGCAGACGCAGGAGACGACGCCGCCGA
>CAJXSB010000513.1 GCA_913060435.1 uncultured Desulfococcus sp. | reverse complement strand
CAAATCCCCCGGAAACGCCTGCCGCAGGGGTGGATGCTGCCCCCCCTGCGGCCTTCGTTACCAGCAGACCCGACGCGCCATCATGGGGGCAGTCACTTCCCCTTGGCTTTCGGCACCAGGCAGATGCTGTCGTGTCCAACGATCTCATTGCCGCCGAATGCCTCCAGCAGTTTTCCGGTCAACGCTGCCTCGGTCTGCCCGGGGCTGAACGCGCCCGCCTCATCCTGAAACTGCATCATCAGGTCGACGATGCCGTCACCGTTGACATCCGCCTGGTGGACCAGCAGCTTCTGCTTTTTCCCTGCGGCCTTGATGGAGAGCCCCTCGAGTGCCAGGCTGGCGACATCGATGTGGGTGACATCCAGGCTCTCGCTTCCAAAGAGGGCCACGGGGATCACGCCCTTCCCGTTGTTGTGGATGCAGTTGGGGTCACTGGAAGGTTTGATGTCGATCATCACCTCCAGCACCGGAGGGACGGTCTCCCAGAGCTTGTAGACCGCAAGTCCGCCGCCCGTGGTGGGTGCGTCACCCGTGAACGAGGTCACATAGGCGAAGTTGTCCCGGACCACGACCTGCCCGCCTTTCGACGGCAGAAATTCCGCCGGATAGGGGAAGTGGTCCGCTTCAAAAGGGGTCAGCGGATCGGAGATGTCAAAGAGATAAAGTCCGCTCTTGCCCGGTACACAGGCATAGTCGCCCGCCAGGTCGATGCCGGGGGCCTCCCACCCCACCGTGGCGGCATCGGGAATGAACACCGCTGCCACAATCGACGGGCTCGCCTCATTGGAAATGTCGATGACCACCAGCCCTCCGTCATGTTCGTTGGCCGGCTCACCAGTGGCCACATAGGCATAGCTGCCGCGCACCTTCACCTCCCCCATCTGGCCGTGGGTGGACCGATTGATCTGAACCGCGCCGACAAACGCGGGGCTGGTGGGAACAGACACATCCACGATCTCAAACCCGGGGGCGGTTTCCTCGCCGTTCAGCGCCCGCATGTAGAGCCGATCGCCGTCGAGATAAAGACTGGTGGCGTGCCTCCCGCCGCTGACTGTGTCATAGACGGCCGCGGGCGGGCTGATTGGAAAGCTGAACATGTCGTAGACCTTGAGCTCCGCACCACCGGTGTAGCTGTAGCCGACATAGGCGTATCGCACGCCGTCATAGGCCACCGATACGGCATACCTGCCGTCCTTCCGCCAGGCGCCCCGCACGGGATTCGCCGGATCGGATATGTCATACACCACGAACCCGTGGGCATCGTTGGCCAGATAGCCGGTCTCTCCGTGGACGTCGACATCCGGAAGCTCCTCGAAATAGCCCGGGCCGCTGGTCCCGGTGCGGCTGAAGCCGGCCAGGACGGGGTTGCACGGATCCGTCACGTCGAAGACATTCAGCACGCCTTCACCTCTGCCGAGCGACGGGCTGCCAATGTCACCGACATAGGCATACACCTCGACGTCCCCTGGCGTAACGACCTCCCTCAGGTCGATGGCATAGGCTTCACCCTCAGCCGAATAATCGAATCCAACCAGCCCCACGGGTGCGGCATCGCAGGCCGGCGTGGCCCGGGCGCTGCCTGGTAAAACCACCAGGCTCAGCGAACAGAGCAGCATGATCATACTGAAGCACACCACTGCCCCCCGAAGAGCGTTCCAAAAATGCCGCCCCATTGAAACGGGACCGGCGCGACGGGCCTTTGGGATTTTTTCGTCGTAGAGATTCATGGGTCACCTCCGCTTCTTGATTTTCTCCCATAGGCAAGGGCTGCCGGCAGACGACCGGACCGATAGCATGGGGGCCGCTGGTGCCTGCCTCCTAACTGTCCGACGCCGGGTCCACGGGAGGATGCATCCTGATCTTCCAGCATCAAAAGCACCTTGCGGACCGGCGAACAGGCCGGCCAGCCCCGGCATTGCGGTTGCCTGTTGGAAAACCCGCAGCAAAGGAAACACCGGCTGCGATGAGGAGAACACCATCTGGGGAGGTTTCTTACGAAGAGATATACTGCTGCATCTTTTACTGCAACTTCTGGAACAACTTCAAGGCATCGGGAGAGAATGGATGGCGCCTTCATGCCTGGGGTCTGCCACGGCATCATCCCTTTAGAGTAAGATCCGGCGTCATGACATCCACACCTATAGTTATCCTAATATTATTCCAGCACATGCTGCCGTCAATGAATGGGTCGTCTCATATTTATGGGGGGATTTCCTGAGGGAAGGGCCGAGGGCCCAGGGGAGTTGGGATTGGGGTTCGGCGTCCCAGGGGGAAGTGATTAAGGTTTCGGTGGTTAAGTGGTTACGGGCACCATCCTGGGGGCCTGGGGCCCCCGGGATGGAGTGGGTTTTAGAGATCTAAATACGATCGGAGTTCCGGGATGTTGATTTCCTGGACGCTGAGGCCGGCTTCAGCGGCCATGGCGGCGGCACGGCCGGCGGCGGCGCGCGACCAC
>CAJXSB010000512.1 GCA_913060435.1 uncultured Desulfococcus sp. | reverse complement strand
GAGAACGAATACCAGAGCGGCGCTATCGAGACAACGCAAAGACTCGGCGGAAGCATGCGTTCCTGGAAATTGCATCGCAAGCAGGCGCGGCAACGATTTTCCCGAAAACGCATCCCGAATGTTGTGCTGGATCGAACAGATATTAACATGACGGAAATGGTCTGGCATCTGATCTGGCAACCCCGCTATCCTCTTGTTGGGACCGGAAGTTTTGCGTCCCTGCCTTTCGACAGGTTTGCCTTTCTCAAAACCGATGTCCGCTACGGTCGAGATGGTTATAATTATTTTTATAACATTTTTATTCCGTCAATTCAATCCGTACAACTACCTATTTTTGCATAGGTACTTGTACCTACGACTGTTCACGCTGTTTCTCATCCGCCCAATGCATCCACCAACACCCGCTTCACAGCGGAAATTACCCTCAATATAGGATTGCCGGCCCGCAACCACCATGCCCTTCCCCGGCGCGCGAAATTGATGGAGCCCGGCACCTCCTGGAATTATGAGCTTCTTATCATTGCCAACCCTTCCTTTGAGAATTATCATTGAACATTACAATGCTGTTGCATATGCATATGGTCGGACAGCAGGACCGCTGAAAGAGAGGATAGGCATGAAGACAACCATGAGCCCCATCAAGGCGATCGCCCTGGCACTGGCCTGTATCCTGATCTTCCCGCCGGGGATCTTTGCCCAGGAGGGCGGCGGAGAGACGACCTTCAAGCAGGAGGAGCTCGACCAGATCCTCGCTCCCATCGCCCTCTACCCGGATGAACTCCTGTCGCAGATTTTCATGGCCGCGACCTACCCCCTGGAGGTGGTCGAGGCCGACCGGTGGGCGAAGGAGAACCAGAGCCTCCAGGGCGACGCCCTGACCCAGGCCCTCGAAGAAAAGACCTGGGATCCGAGCGTCAAATCCCTGGTCAACTTCCCGGATGTTCTGACGATGATGAGCAAGGAGCTGGAATGGACCCAGAAGCTTGGAGACGCCTTTCTCGCCCAGCAGGAGGAGGTCATGAGCACGGTCCAGACCCTGCGCCGGAAAGCCGAGTCCGAGGGCAACCTCGAGACCACCGAGCAGCAGAAAGTGGTCGTCGAGAAGGAGACCATCATCATCCAGCCGGCAGACCCCCAGGTGATCTACGTGCCTACCTACAACCCCACGGTGGTCTACGGGACGTGGTGGTATCCGTCCTATCCTCCATATTACTACCGGCCACCGGGATACGTCCCCGGCGCGGCCCTCTTCTCCTTCGGGGTGGGCGTCGCCATCGGCGCGGCCTGGGGATATGCCTGGGGCGGCTGCAACTGGCGGCGGGGCCATGTCGACGTCAACATCAACCGGAACATCAACATCAACCGCAATATCAACCGCAACCGCTACAGCCGGGACGTTCCGCGGGGCGGCGGCCGCTGGCAGCACAACCCGTCCCACCGCAAGGGGGTCGCCTACCGGGACCAGAACACCGCCCGGAAATACAACCGGGGGCGTTCGGCGGACGCCAAATCCCGCGAGGCCTTCCGGGGCCGCGCTGAAGCGGGACGGCGGGAGCTTTCCCGGGACGGCGGCGCCAAGGCCCGTGAGCAGGTGCGGCAGAACCGGCCGGCCGGCGACCGGGGAAAAAACGCAAGACCGGCAGACCGCAGGAATATCCAGCAGAAAGAGCGGCCCAAGCGCCAGGAGACCGCCCGGAAGCAGCAGGGCGGAAAGCGGGATGCGGTCCGGTCCGGCGCTGGAAAGACGCGGCAGACCCGGGACCGGAGCGCCTTCAGCGGCTATGAAAAAGGCAGCCGAACCCGGGACGCCAGCCGGCGCGGCCACCGCAGCATGTCTTCCGGTGGCGGGCACAGGGGCGGCGGAGGGCGAGGTGGAAACCGGGGCGGCGGGCGCCGGGGCTGATCCCCGCCCTTTGCCTGGAAAAAAGAGACTTGGCAGCATTTCTTGATGATCCCACATCATTCGAAGGAGAATCCCATGGCATGGATGGAGAGATACCGACGGACCGCCGGAGAATGCCGCACCTGCAGGCCCCGGGCCGCTGCGGCGATGATCGCCGTCGCGGTGATGATTTGGGTCGGGTGCGCAACCTCGTTCGATGCAGCAGACCGACAGGAGCACTTCCCCTCGCCCGAGGCCGCCGTTGCGGCCATGGTTGCGGCCCTGGAGTCCCATGACGCCGAGGCCCTCCAGGCGCAGTTCGGGCCGGAGAGCGGCCCCCTCCTCTCCTCGGGGGACCCGGTGGCCGACCGGGCCGCGCGGGACCGGTTCCTGGAGCGATACGCCGAGCAGCACCGCCTGGAGGCGGACGCGCCCGGCAGGATGACCCTATACCTTGGCGGCGAGGACTGGCCGTTTGCCATTCCCATCGTCGAGGCGGAAGACGGCTGGCGATTCGACACCGCTGCGGGCGCCGAGGAGATCCTGGCCCGCAGGATCGGGCGAAACGAGCTGAACA
>CAJXSB010000511.1 GCA_913060435.1 uncultured Desulfococcus sp. | reverse complement strand
GAATGATAGACTCCAATGCCGCCTTGGCGCAGGCCACCACGTTAAATCCCGGCACCCCCTCCCGGCTCCACCGCAACGATATCGACAGGATCGATGCATCCTCATTGAAGACATCGATCAGTTTTCCCGATATTTCCACCAGCGAAAAGGCACCCACGCGGATGGCGTCCGTAAACTCCTCCCATTGGACATCAATCAGCGGCAGATCGAGCTTTGCACCGCTTGCCGTTGAATAGGATATACCATGGACGAGGATGTCCAGGGCGATACCCTCGTGTCGGATGGCGTCGGTCACGGCTTCGAGGTCTTCATCTTTGCGTGCGTCATAGGGAAAGATCTTTTTGATTCCCAGCTCCTCGGCAACACGCGATACACCGTCTCTGGTCGTTTCGTCCTGATAGGTGGCGTAGAGATGATATCCGGCACGCTTGATTTCCATGGCGATGGCATAGCAGAGGCTTTCCTCGTCTCTGATGCCGACGATAAGGGCATTTTTCGTTCTCATATCTGCATTCTCCCTTAGCAAGAATCATCTGGTAAAGTGACCACCACGCTGGAGCCGTCATCCACCAGATAGACAGCACCGTTGATGGAAGGATTGCTCAAGACCTCGTGCGCCATTTTGGCGATATCCTCCAGCGTCGCCGTTCTGCCCAGGGGCGATGCGGTCTGGGCATAGCGAATCAGGCTGGAAAAACCCTTGATCCCGCTGGCGGCCCGGGTCATTACCGGTCCAGGCGAAACCGCATTGACCCGGATGCCTTTTCCCCCAAGCTCCGAGGCCAGACCTCGGACAAGCGCCTCGAGAACGCTCTTTACCGGCCCCATCATGTTATAGCCTTCCACGGCAAGGTGGGAGCCGATATAAGAGAGAGTCAATACGCTGCCCCCGGGGTTCAGCACGTCGGCTCGAATCAGTGCAGCGACGATTTCCACCATGGAGAACGCCGAAATCCGAACGGAATCCTTGAAGCTCTTCCAGGAGACTTCATGGAGATCCTTTTTAATTTCCGAAGCAAAGGCGATGCCGTGCACAACAGCGTCCAGACGCATGCCGCTTTCCTGAAGATATTCGATGATCGCCTGAAGCTGATCCATGTTCCCCACCTGAAATGGGAACAGATCCTCCACGCCTAAAGGGTCGGTCACCGATTTGACATGGGGCAGCGCTTTTTCATTGAGGTATGTCGGAACAATGTTGTAGCCGTTGGCGTACAACTCTTCGGCAATGCCTGCGTTGATGCTCTCCGGATTGGCGATACCGATGATGAGTGCATTTTTTTTCCGCATCGCGGTTCTCCTTTCATATGTGAATGTCAGCTCTCTGGGCCACGCCCGAAAAGCAGATCCCTCGTATGCATGGCAATCATCAATTCTTCGTTGGTTGGAATCACCCAGACCGACACCGCACTATCATCGGCGCTGATTTTGGGGCCGCCTTTTTGATTGGCCTCGGGGTTGAGCCGCACTCCCAGCCACGCGGCGCCGTCGCAGACTCTCGATCGGATTTCAGCAGCATTTTCGCCGATTCCCGCGGTAAACACCAGGCCATCCAGCCCATCCAGAACCGCCGTCGTGGCACCAAGCTCCCGCTGGATCCGATAAACGAAAACGTCAACAGCGTCCCGGGCCCTCGGATCGTCGCTTTCGAGCAGTATTCTCATGTCATTGCTGATTTCAGAGATGCCCAGGAGGCCGGACCGCTTGTAGAGCATCTCTTCGAGAGCTGCGGCGTCCATTTTTTTCTGCTGCATGAGATAGAGAAGCACACCCGGATCCAGAGATCCTGTCCGGGTTCCCATGACCAGACCTTCGATGGCCGTAAATCCCATGCTGTTGGCAACACTCTTCCCGCTGCGCATACCGCACATGCTGGCGCCGCTCCCGAGATGCGCCACAGCGACGCGCCCATTTGCGGCATCCCGATCATATTCCGGCAGCTTTTTGGCGATATACTCGTATGACAAGCCGTGGAATCCATAACGGTGCACCCCCTCACGGATAAGATCCCTCGGCAGCGCAAAGAGGCGGGCGTACCTTGGATTGGTGGCATGAAAGGCTGTGTCGAAGCACGCCACCTGGGGTAGATCGGGATGGAGCTTCGCCACGGTCCGGATGGGTCCGATGTTGTGTGGCTGGTGCAGGGGGGCCAGCGGTATGAGTTTGTCCAGGGTTTCGAGTACAGATTCGTCCACCAAAACCGGGCGGTTGTAGACGCTTCCGCCGTGAACGACGCGATGGCCCACACCCAGCAGGTCCAAGTGATGCTCTTGACGGTACGTCCGAATCCAGTCGATGATATGGGACATCAGGCTTTTATGGTTGAATTCCGGGGTGTTGGCAAACGCCTGTTTCTCAAGGAGGCCTCCGTCGGCACTCTTGACCACGAATGTGGGGGCCACCCCGATGCCGTCGACCTGCCCCCGGAAGAGGAGTGTCAGGTCACCGCTGCCATCGCTGCTGAA
>CAJXSB010000510.1 GCA_913060435.1 uncultured Desulfococcus sp. | reverse complement strand
TGGAGGGATGGCCGGTCCGGCCCTTGACCCGCTGCTTGAGGTGCCACGGGTAGGGGCCGTGCATGAGGAGGTCCGGGTCGTGGTTGGCCTCGAGGACCAGGAGGGCGCAGGCCCGGAGATGGGCCTTCACCAGTGCGGTGGCCACCCCCAGGTCGGTGGCCAGTCCGATCTTGGTGCCGTTCCGGCTGACGGTGAATCCGGCGGGGTCGGCTGCGTCGTGGGAGAGGGCGAAGGGATGGACCGTGAGCCGGTCCACGGTGAACCGGGCCCCCGGCTCGAAGGGCCGGATATCATCGATGCGGCCCAGCTTCGAGCCCACGGCGCGGGCGGTCTTGGGGGTCATGTAGACCGGGAGGCGATACTTCCGGCTGAACACCCCCACCCCTTTGACGTGGTCCGTATGCTCGTGGGAGACGAGGATGGCGTTGATGCTTTTCGGGCAGAGGCTCCGGGCGGCCAGGCGACGCTCAATTTCGACCCCCGACAGCCCGGCGTCCACCAGGAGCCCGGTCCGGCCGTCCGAGATGTAGATGGCATTGCCCCGGCTCCCGCTGGCCAGGGCGCAGACGCGGAGCCTGCATCCGCCGGGTTCCTGCGGTGTGGTCATGAAGCCGCCCCCTTGCTGATTTGAAAGAAAAACCGATTACTTCTTCTGCTTTTTCTGGATCTTGGCCCATGTATCCCGTAGCGTTACGGTCCGGTTGAAGACAGGCCGCCCCGGGCGGCTGTCGCGGTCTGCGCAGAAATACCCCATCCGCTCGAACTGGTAGCCGGCGCCGGGCGCTGCCTCCGCCAGGCTCGGTTCGAGCCGGCAGTCCGTGAGGAGTTCCAGGGAGTCGGGGTTGAGGCAGGACCGAAAATCCTCGCATTCCGCCGGGTTCTCCTCGGTGAAGAGGGCGCTGTAGAGGCGGACTTCGGCGGGCACCCCATGGGCCGCCGAGACCCAGTGGAGCGTCCCCTTGACCTTGCGGCCGTCGGGGGCGTCGCCGCCCTTGGTGGCCGGATCGTAGGTGCAGCGCAGCTCGACCACGCGCCCGGCGTCGTCCTTTATCACATCGGTGCAGGTAATGAAATAGGCATACCGGAGCCGCACCTCCCGGCCCGGCCCCAGGCGGAAGAATTTCCGGGGGGGATTCTCCATGAAGTCGTCCTGTTCGATGTAGAGCTCCCGGGAGAACGGAACCTTCCGCGTGCCGGCCGAGGGATCCTCGGGGTTGTTGATGAATTCGAGCTCCTCGACCTCGCCCTCGGGGTAGTTCTCGATGACCACCTTGAGGGGCTTCAGGACGGCCATCACCCTCGGCGCCCGCCGGTTGAGGTCCTCCCGGATGCTGTATTCGAGGAGGGCGAAGTCGACCATGCTGTCCCTTCGTGCCACGCCGATCCGCTCGCAGAAGCTCCGGATCGCCTCGGGCGTGTAGCCCCGGCGCCGCAGCCCCGAGATGGTGGGCATCCGCGGATCATCCCAGCCGTCCACGTGCCGCTCGGCCACCAGCTGTATCAGCTTCCGCTTGCTGAGCACGGAATAGGTGAGATTGAGCCGCGCGAACTCGATCTGCTGGGGATGGTAGACGCCCAGGGCATCGAGGACCCAGTCGTAGATCTCCCGGTTGTTCTCGAATTCCAGGGTGCAGAGGGAGTGGGTGACCCCCTCGATGGAGTCCGAGAGGCAGTGGGTGAAGTCGTACATGGGGTAGATGCACCACGCGTCCCCGGTCCGGTGGTGGTGCGCCTTGCGGATGCGGAAAAGGGTCGGATCCCGCATGATGATATTGGGTGCGGCCATGTCGATCCTGGCCCGGAGCACATGGGCCCCGTCCTCGAACTCGCCCGCGCGCATCCGCTGGAACAGGTCGAGGTTCTCCGCGACCGAACGATTGCGAAAGGGGCTTTCCCGGCCGGGCTCCTTCAGGGTTCCCCGGTATTCCCGGATCTCATCGGCGCTGAGGCTGTCGACGTAGGCCTTTCCCGTCTCGATGAGGCGGACGGCGAATCCATAGAGCTGCTCGAAATAATCCGAGGCATAATAGAGGTGCTCGCCCCACCCGAAGCCGAGCCACTGCACATCCTCCAGGATCGACTCGACATACTCCGCCTCCTCCTTGGTGGGGTTGGTGTCGTCGAAGCGCATGTGGCAGACGCCGCCGAACTCCTGGGCCAGGCCGAAGTTGAGGCAGATCGATTTGGCGTGCCCGATGTGGAGGTAGCCGTTGGGCTCGGGCGGGAAACGCGTGACGACCCGGCCGTCGAATTTGCCGCTGGCGTTGTCTTCCCGGATGATATGTCGAATAAAGTTCGGCGGAGCCGCCGAATCGTCGCGTTTCGCGTCGGTCATGGATCGTTCTCCTGATTCACAATTTGAAAATGATTCCCGCCTATACCACAGTTGCCGCGCGTTGCACAAGACCGGCCGAAGCCGCGCCGGATGCCGGCCAGTGGCCGAACGGACGCCGGCAGAACCCTCCG
>CAJXSB010000509.1 GCA_913060435.1 uncultured Desulfococcus sp. | reverse complement strand
ATCCCATCTATCAGCGGCGGCCGCCATCGCAAGCCGCTACTGGCACCAGCCGGCGGCGCTGGTGGCATACGCCCTCGACACGCCCGAAGGGCGCATCCGATTCGATCGCTACATGCCGCGTTCGGAGGAGATACAGGTCATCGCGGATCTCATGGTCCGCTTCGGCCTTGCGGAGACCTCCGACATCGACGGTTTGATCGACGACCGCTTTGCCCGGGAGATCCCGGCGGGAGACGTGGCGACGCTGCATCACATATTCAGATGAATTTCTTTTTTCCGGCACTCGGAAAAAAGAGGGAGGCCCATGCATCACTCCATGCACCCCTGCGATCAGAAGGTCCTGCTGGTGGACGACGACACCGCCATGCTCGAGCTGCTCCGGAGCGGTCTTTCGGTGGACAAGGATCGATACGAGATCGTCTGCGCAAAGGACGCCCAGGAGGCCATCGATTACCTGGAGCGGGTCCACTTTGCCATGGTGATTGCGGATATCCAGATGCCCAACCTCTCCGGCCTGGACCTGCTCGCAAAGATCCGGGAACGGTGGCCCCGCGTCAAGCTGATTCTGATGACAGGTACCCCCACGCCGGCGCTGGAAGAGGAGATCCAGAAAAGCGGCTGTCTGAGACTGTTTCGGAAACCGGTCCGGATACCGGATCTGCGGGCGCTGGTCACCGAAACGCTGGCGGAGACCAATGCGGATGAGAAAGGATTTGCCGGCCGCCTGACCAATATCAAGCTTTCGGACCTGATCCAGATGTGCTGCGCCTCGGGGATCAGCACCGTCATCCAGGTGCGGAAGAACAGCGCCGTCGGGACGATCTTCATCGAGGAGGGGGAGATTATCCACGCCGACTGCGATGATATCGAAGGACTGGACGCCTTTTTCAAGATTTTTTCATGGCAGAGCGGCAGTTTCGAGACCCTGGGCGACGTGGCCGTTCCCAAAACCACCATCGACAGCAACTGGCAGTACCTTCTCATGGAAGGCCACCGCCGGATGGACGAGGCCCGGGCGGCGCACGCAGGTGACGGGCCGGAGCAGAACGAATCCGAAGCGGCGGCATTTTCCGAGGAATGCCTGCAGCTCTCCGTCGATGATCCGGGCGGCAATGCGGTGACCCCGATGTCTGGGGCGGCGGTCCCGGGGGAGCGCTCCCCGTCCCGGCCTGCAGTGGCGGACCCTCCGCCGATCCGTGTCCTGGTGGTCGACGACTCCGCCGTGATGTGCCGGGTGCTGGCCGAGATGCTCTCGCAGGACGGCGGGATCCGGGTGGTCGGGACGGCGCACAACGGCGAAGAAGCCCTGGCGCAGATCGATCGGCTTCAGCCGGACCTGATCACCCTGGACGTCAACATGCCCGTGATGGACGGTTCGACCGCCCTGAAGCATATCATGATCCGGAGCCCCTGCCCGGTGATCATCGTCAGTGCGGCGGATCAGCGTCATGATGCCAATGTTCTCGATTTCCTGTTTCTGGGGGCCGTCGACTATGTCCCAAAGCCTTCCCGCAGGGATGTTTCGGCAGCGGAACGTCTGGTGGACGCGGCCCGACGGGCTGCTGGCGCCCGGACAGACCGGTTCCGGCGGGCCAGACCCCCCCGGCCTGTCGGCCGGGCGCCGGGGCCGGCAGCGGCGCTTTTTCCCAATCATGGTCTTGTGCTGGTCAGCTCCGGTGCCGGTGGATATGTGGAGCTCATCAAGCTCGTCCCGTCGCTTCCCCCGGGCTGCGGGAGGGGCATGGTGGTCTTGCAGTACATGCCCCAGTCCCTGAGCAGGCCCTTTGCCGATTATCTTGACCAGCGAAGCCATCTCGCCGTCCGCTCCCCGGACCGGGCCGAGGCAATGCTGCGGGGGCACTGCTACCTGGTGTCGAATCGCCGGGCCGGGCCCCTGGATGTCAATGGCAGCGGATGTCTCATTGGCAGCGCCCGACAAGGGGAGGCCCCCCTTTCCCCGGGGGAGGCGGCGGAGGCGTTGTTGGCGTCCGCCGCAGATATCTTCGGCGAACGTCTGATGCTGGTGCTGCTCTCCGGTGCGGAGGCAGGATCCTTGAAGGGCCTGCGCCACATCCGGCAGCGGGGGGGGCGCATTATCAGCCAGGATGTCCGGGAATGCCTGGTGCCCCATCCCCTGAAAGCCGCCATCCGGACCGGCCTGGTCTCCGACGCCATGGGCGTCCGGGAGATCGTTGCCGAAATTGATCAACTTTTGCAGCGGGAAGGCGCCGTGACCTGAAATGGGGGATGGGAATTCGGAAAAAATCTCCTCGGGAGACCTCAGAGGGAGCATCCGTGTCCACGCCGGGAACGAGCTGGCAGATCTCGGCAATGTGCTCAATGAACGGATGCTCAAGGACGTCTTTACCTTCCTCCTGACCCTCGTGGGAATCCATCTGATCTAAAATGCTTACCAAGGAACGGGAATTTATTGCATTCCCGTTCCTGACGCGCTTCTGATAGTCTTTTGG
>CAJXSB010000508.1 GCA_913060435.1 uncultured Desulfococcus sp. | reverse complement strand
CGCCTGGACCGTGGACTTTAGAAAAGCAGCAAAAAGCGGGTTTTGGCAAGGCCCTGTCTCGAGATAAAGGGGGCCGGTGGCCCCATGGTATTCGTCCGCTCCGATAAGGCGGGTCTCCGCCCGCTTAAAATAGGGGAGACAGTGGGCGTAATCCCACTGTGACATGCCTTCGTCCGAGGCCCAGCGCTCGTAATCCATGGCATTGCCGCGGATGTAGATCATGCCGTTGATGCTGCTAGAGCCTCCAAGGACCTTGCCTCGACCGTGGAAGATGCGGCGGTTTTTCATATGGGGTTCGGGCTCGGTCTCGTAGCACCAGTCATAGAGTTTATTGCCGAGAGGGATGCTGAGTCCCGCGGGCATGTGGATGAAAATGTCCCAGATGTAATCCGGGCGCCCGGCCTCCAGGACCAGCACCTTGTGTTCGGGGTTGGTGCTCAGGCGGTGGGCCAGGGCGCAGCCGGCGGAGCCCCCGCCAACGATGATGTAGTCGTATTGTTTTGTCGCCATTGTGTCCTCGTTCGTATCCAATGGTTATAGGGATATATCCATAATTATCCCGTCTTGATGATGGATTTGGGGTAAACCTCCCCCTGCAGCGCTGCCCGTGAAGGCAGTCCCATGACGATTATTTCGATGTTATATCGGTTTCTTGTGGGCTTCTATCGGGGTGAAGTCCGATGGCCGTCAGACAGGGCGTTGGTGGGGCGGATCTTCTTCGGGGAAAAGCTGTGGCCCGCAATCGAATTGCTGCTTCCGGCTGAGGCCCAGACGTTTCAGGGTTTCCGCGGTCGGCTTCCCCGCTTCGTCCCATCCGCGCTGCCGGTAATAATCGGCGCGCATGAAGGCCATGTCGGCCTCGCTGATGCGCCGGCCTTTGTGTGGGCCGCCGGGAAGCGGCTCCTCGACGATCCGTCGTGGGAGACGATCGTCTTCGGCGGTGAGTCCCGCCCGGAGATTAAACAGACGGGTCTGGTTCCAGATGCGTTCGCCCAGTTCCCCGAAAAATTCCGGTCCTACCAGGCGACCCGTTGCGGCGTTCAGCATCCGCACATAGTTTTCAGGAGACACACCAAAGGCGCCGAAGTCGCATTTGACCAGGGCATCGGTTCCGGCGAGATAGTCCTGTTCTCCTTTGAGTATTTCCGCTTTTTTTTCGAGTGCATAGGTTTCCACGGGCCGGCCTTCGTATTCCTGTCCGCCCACTTCGTAGGCGACCATGAAGCCCCGCTGATGGCAGCCGCCCCGGTCGGCCGTCATGTAGGCGAGCCCCATGCCCGGGGTTCCCCTCGGCGCCCATCCCGGCACCTCAAGCCCCTTGACATGGAGAGCGTAGGCATCCGAGCCGCGGCCGAGTTCTGCGGACGCCCGGCGGACCCCCTGGGCCAGAAGCCGGCCGAGGTCGTTTTCCTGGAAGGCGATGGCATGGATCAGATATTCGGCGCCGGCGACGCTGCCAAATGCGAATTCGACCCCCTCCGGCGGGGAAAGGATGCCGTGTTCCGCTGCTTCAAAGGCAAACCCGATCACGCCCCCGGTGGACATGCTGTCGAGGCCGTAGCGGTCGCAGAGCTTTACAAGGTGGGCCACGGCTCGGACGTCGTGGATCTCGAGGTTGCTGCCCATGAGGGCGGCGGACTCATACTCCACGATGTCCGTGACGATATGGGCGTACTTGCCGGTACGGACCGCCCCCATCTGGCTGCAGCGGATGGGGCAGCCGAAGCAGGCGGCCTTGCCCAGAAAGAGATATTTTTTCTGGCCTTCGTCCCCCAGGCGATCTGCCTTGTCGAAGACCTGCTCAGCATAGTTTCGCCGGGGAAGGAGGCCCACGGCGTTGGACCAGGATACCGCATTGCTGGTGCCGCTGTCGGTGAGGGCTTTGCATGCCGGACTCGCGGCGATATCGCTGGAAGCAAGACGGCAGGCCTCCTTGAATGCCGCCGGATCGAAGGCCTTCACCACCTGGGACCCCTGGACGGCGATGCCTTTGAGGTTCTTGGACCCCATCACCGCCCCGGCGCCGCCCCGGCCAGCCTGGCGATTGAACTCGCAGCTGATGAGGGCGAAGAGAACCTGGTTTTCCCCAGCCGGACCGATGGTGACGACCTTGGCTTCGGGTGCGCCGGTGTCTGTTTTGATCCGCTCGTTGGCGGCCAGTGCGTCGAGTCCCCAGATACCCGCGGCCGGGCGGAGTTCGACCTGGTCGTCTTTGACCCAGAGATAGACCGGGTCGGCCGATCGCCCCAGGATAATGATCCCGTCATAGCCGGCATACTTGATTTCGGGGCCGAAATGCCCTCCGAAAAAGGAGTCGAGGTAGATGCCGGTGAGGGGTGATTGGGTCACCACGCAGGCCCGCATGCTGGGGGCGGCCGTGGCGGTCAGCGGCCCGGCCATGAACATGAGGACGTTTTCAGGCCCCAGCGGATCGATGCCGGGCGGGACCAGATCGTAGAGGAGCTTGGCGCCGAAGCCC
>CAJXSB010000507.1 GCA_913060435.1 uncultured Desulfococcus sp. | reverse complement strand
GTTTACCGGCAACCGGGCCAAACTGCTGGAGCTGCTGGCCACCGTTCATGAGGCGGCCAAAACATCGACCGTTCTGGAACAGATGCTTTCCTCCGGCGGCATTTTTCAGCCCCTGGCCTGGTCTTCCGAACAGGCCTATCGCTTTTTAAAGGATATCCCCGTTTTCGAAGCGGCCGGCATTCTCTGCCGGATCCCCAACTGGTGGAAAGGGGGCGGTGCAGGCATTCGGATGAAGGTCAGCATCGGCGATACACCGCCTGCATTTGTGGGGATGGATGCGCTCCTCCGCTTCGACGCGAAACTGGAGATCGGCGGAACCCCGATCTCCGAGGCCGAGGCCCGAAAGCTCCTGGCCGCCGCCGACGGCCTCGCCTTCATCAAAAACAAGTGGGTTGCCGTGGACCCGGAAAAGCTCCAGAAGACCCTCGATGCCTACGACCGCGTCAAGGACCTGATGGAGAACCAGGGCCTGAGCATGCGGGATGCGCTTCGCATGCAGCTCCATCCGGAGGCGGTGCCCGGCGGCCGCGACCCGGATGTCGACGTTTCGGTCTCCAATGGGGAATGGATGGCGTCGGTGATCCGGAAAATGGAGAACCCGGACCTGCCCCGGGGCGTCCGGCCCGGCAGGGGTTTCCGGGCCACGCTCCGGGAATACCAGAAACAGGGCGTCAACTAGCTCTACCTGCTCCATTCCCTGGGTCTGGGGGCCTGCCTGGCCGACGACATGGGGCTCGGCAAAACGGTCCAGCTGATCGGCTTCCTGAGCACCCTCCCATCGGAAAAGCCGAAAAAGGCGAGTCTGCTGGTGATTCCGGCCTCCCTCATTGCCAACTGGGTGAGCGAGATCGAGCGCTTCCATCCCGGCCTCCAGTGCTATATGGCCCATCCGGATGCCCAGCCCCGGAAGAACGTGTCCGAAAAAACGCCCGATGCCCTGGACAGGCTCGATCTGGTTGTCACCACCTACGCCCTGGTGCAGAAATATGCCTGGCTCGGGGCGTATGGGTGGCGGTATGTCATCCTCGATGAAGCCCAGGCCATCAAAAACCCCGGCACCAAGCAGACCAAGGCCGTCAAGGCCCTGAAGGCCCGGAACCGGATCGTCATGACCGGCACCCCCATCGAAAACCGGATCGGCGATCTCTGGTCCCTCTTCGACTTCATCAACCCGGGCCTCCTCGGCAGTCGGACCGAGTTCACCCGATTCGCAAGGACCCTGAAAGACGACCCCGGCGGATACGGCCGGCTCCGGCGGGTCATCCGACCCTACATCCTCCGGCGGCTCAAGACCGACAGCGCGGTCATCTCCGACCTGCCGGACAAGGTGGAGATGAAGACCTACGCGGCGTTGAGCCGAAGGCAGGTCGTCCTCTACCGGAAACTGGTCCGGGAGATCGAAGAGGCGCTTACGGCATCCGACGGCATGGCGCGGCGGGGGCTGGTTCTGGCCGCCATCATGAAATTCAAGCAGCTCTGCAACCACCCGGACCAGTACCTCGGCACCGGGGATTTCAGCGAACGGGAGAGCGGAAAATTCGCCCGGCTGCGGGACATCTGCAACACCATCCACGAAAAGCGGGAGCGGGTGCTGGTCTTTACCCAGTTCCGGGAAATGACAGGGCCGCTCTCCCGTTTTCTGGAGGGGGTCTTCGGCCAAGCCGGCCTGGTGCTCCACGGCAGCGTACCCGTAGGGAAACGGAAAAAGATCATTGAACAATTCCAGTCCGACGCATATACGCCCTATATGGTGCTTTCCCTCAAGGCGGGCGGCGTCGGCCTGAACCTGACCCGGGCCAGCCACGTGGTCCATTTCGACCGTTGGTGGAACCCGGCCGTCGAAAACCAGGCCACCGACCGGGCCTTCCGGATCGGCCAGAAAAAGAACATGCTGGTCCACAAATTTCTGACCCGGGGCACCATCGAGGAAAAGATCGACCAGATGCTTGAAGCCAAGTCGAAACTGTCCGAGGAGGTGATCGCCCCGAGCGGCGAGAAATGGATCACCGAGATGGAGAATGAAGCGCTGATGCGCCTGTTCCAACTGACATTGTAACGTGCCGGAGGCGTCATGGACTATTGGGAATACCCGCGATATGTACCCGTCGCGGAGAAACGCGCACGGGCCGAGAAAAAGCTCAAACAGCTCCTCAAGAAGAACCCGGGCATGCGCCCCGTGGTCATCGAGGGCCGGGCCATCGCCAGAACATGGTGGGGAAAGTTCGTGCGGCGGGAACCAAAAGCGGCGCAAACGGTTGCCGCCGGATCCACTCCCCCGCAACGCGGACGGACGATAGATCGATCCAGTCGCCCTAGTCGCCCGCGCGGGACCAGCGCCACAATGCGGCCATGAGGATCACGGTGGCGACCAGGAGGATGACCTTCAGCAGTTGTCGATAAGCAGAGGGCTGCTGTTCAGGGTTGACGAAATAGTCGACGAGCTCATCCGGCGCCACCGGTTTTTCAGGGTCGAGCAGCGCCAGTTTG
>CAJXSB010000506.1 GCA_913060435.1 uncultured Desulfococcus sp. | reverse complement strand
GTCCTCTATCGGATCCGGCATGAAGCGGGCTTTGGCATCCCCCCCGCCCAGGTGGAGTCGCTGACCACCGCCATGATCGTGGGAGTCATCCTGGGCGGGCGGCTCGGCTATGTGATCTTTTACAACCTTCCCTACTACCTGCGGCATCCCCTGGAAATCTTCCTGCCCTTCAGCTTCAACGGCGGGATTCATTTCACCGGCATCTCCGGGATGTCCTACCATGGCGGCCTCATCGGCGTCGTCATCGCTGCGGCGCTGTACGGACGAAGAACCGGCATCCGCTTCCGGGAGATCGCCGACCTCTATGCGCCGGCCGTCCCCCTGGGCTACACCTTCGGGCGCATCGGCAATTTCATCAACGGAGAACTCTACGGCCGGGTGACTGAGCTGCCCGTGGGAATGGTCTTCCCCGCAGCGCCAACACCGGAGCGGAGACACCCCTCCCAGCTCTACGAGGCGTTTTTCGAGGGCATCGTCTGCTTCCTGGTGCTCTGGGTTTCACGCCGGCGGATCCAGACCCGGGGCGCCATGCTCTCCCTCTACCTGATCAGTTATGGAACGGTCCGGTTTTTTGTCGAGTTCTTCCGGCAGCCGGACGCGCATCTGGGATTCGTGCTCTTTCGGTTTTCCCAGGGCCAGCTGCTGTGTGCGCTGATGATCCTGGCCGGGGTGGGCTTCTACATCTATTTCAAGCGAAGCAGCCCCGGAAACGCCGCCGCGCCGGGCCATTGATCGGCCCGCTGATTCCGGACCGGCATGCCGTGAACCGTAATACCGTGAATCCAAATATTCGATGAAGAACAACAACGCTTTTCGGGGTATGTTATGAAGCTCTACCTGTACAACACGCTGACAAGACAAAAGGAGGAATTTCAGCCTCTCTTTTCCGACTATGTCGGGCTCTACACCTGCGGGCCGACCGTCTACAACTACGCCCACATCGGCAACCTGCGGACCTACATCTTCGAGGATGTCCTCAAGCGGGTGCTCCGGTTCAACGGCTTTACCGTCAAGCATGTCATGAACATCACCGACGTGGGGCACCTGACCGGGGACCGGGACATGGGCGAGGACAAGCTGGAGAAGGGGGCGGCCCGCGAAGGCCGGAGCGCCTGGGATATCGCGGAGATGTATACCATTGCTTTCCAGGAGGACATGGACCGCCTCAACCTGGCGCCGCCGGACATCTGGTGCAAGGCCACGGAGACGATCCCCGAGCAGATCGCGCTGATCGAAACCCTGGAGGCGAAGGGATATACCTATGCCACCGGCGACGGCATCTATTTCGACACCGCCCGGTTCAAGGACTACACCAAGCTTTCCCACCAGAACCTGGAGGCCCTACAGGAGGGGGCAAGGGTGGAGAGGAATCCGGAGAAGCGGAACGCCACCGATTTCGCCCTCTGGAAATTCTCGCCCAAGGATGAACAGCGACAGATGGAGTGGCCGTCGCCATGGGGGGTCGGTTTCCCGGGCTGGCATATCGAGTGTTCGGCCATGAGCATGAAATTTCTCGGCGACCACCTCGACATCCACTGCGGCGGGACGGACCACATCGATGTCCACCACACCAACGAGATCGCCCAGTCCGAGGCCGCCACCGGCAAGCCCTTCTTCCGCTTCTGGATGCACGGCGCCTTTCTCAACATCGCAGGGGGCAAGAAGATGGCCAAGAGCGCCGGCAACTTCCTGACGATCCAGTACGCCCTCATTGAACAGGGGATCGACCCCATGGCCTACCGCTACGCCGCCTTCCAGACCCACTACCGCAACCCCATGGAATACAGCGACGCCGCCATCCAGGGCGCCCAGAACGGGCTCTCGCACCTTCGGAACCAGGTGCGCCACATCCGGGACGCCTGCACCGAAGGGGATGCAAAGATGCCGGGGGAGGTCTACGAGGAGTTGAAGGCGAAATTCCTGACGGCCCTGAACGACGACCTCAACATGCCCCGGGCCATGGCCGTGGTCCAGGAGGTGCTGAAATCCGACATGCCCCCGGCATGGAAGCTCGAGACGGTGCTCGCCTTTGACCGCGTGCTGGGCTTCGACCTTGACCGGGTCGGGGAGGGCGAAGCCCTGCCGGAGGAGGTCCAGACGCGGATCACAGCCAGGGAAAAGGCGCGGCAGGAGAAGAACTGGGCCCTTTCCGACCAGCTGCGGGACGAGATCCAGGCCCTTGGCTACGTGGTGCAGGACGGCAAGGACGGAATGAAGGTCATCAAAAAATGACGGTCCGCCGCCCAACCCAGCGGTGAAGGCCGCTGAAGGACGTCATTCAAACGGGATGCACCGGCAACCGGGATGCACCGGATGACGGTTCATCTGCCGGGGGACAGGCGCTGCTGCGCTTTTCGGGACCTGCGGGAGCCGGGGTCAGCTGCCCCTGGCCTCCCGCTTTTTCTTTTCGAGCTCGTGGCGCTCCTGGGCCTCGAGGGAGAGGGTGGCGATGGGGCGGGCCATCAGCCGCCGGAGGCCGATCTCCTCTT
>CAJXSB010000505.1 GCA_913060435.1 uncultured Desulfococcus sp. | reverse complement strand
CGTTCCGCCGCTTTCGAGACAGTCGGCCGTCCGGGTGCAGTGTGCACAGCCGCTGATTCGGCCGGGGCAGACATCCTCCTCCCGGGGGATGACGCCGCACCGTTCGGATGCCATCCCGATCTCAAAATGATACCGCTCTGAAAACATCTTCATCCGCAGTAGGTCGGCGCCCTTGCCCCCGGCATTGAAGTCGAACGGGCGCTTCGATGCGTAGGCCTGGGAGCTCTGGGTGTGGACAAAGCCCTCGAAGATCCGCTCGTGGAGGCTGGCAGGAATTCCCACGCCATAGTCGCGGACCTCGATGCGGACTCCCGCGCCCTCGGGCCGGACGGCGATCTCGATCCGGCCCTCGTCGGGGGTGTTCTCCACGGCGTTTCGGATCAGCCCGTCAACGGTTTTATTGAACACCTCGCGCGGCAGAAGAATGTCGGGCGCGGGGGTGAAGTCGCGAACAATGTCGACGTTGCGGTGGCGGAAACGATGCTGCAGGGCCTCGATCCGTTCGTTCACGGCGGAAATGGGCGACAGGACCTCCGGCGCATCCTGGCGGGGGGCGTAAAGGGCCTCGATCTGCTCCCGGACCGCCGCGGAGAGGCGCCTGCCGGCCGCCCCTTCCAGGAGGGTCTCGATCAGGTCGACGCACTGTTCGAAGAGGGCCGACACCAGGCTTCCATGCGCTCTATCCCCCTGCATGATATCCTCGACCTCATCCTGGATCCGGATCATCCGGTCGAGGCTCCGCATAATCCTCGCAAAGGTGCCGTGCCACCGGTCGTCGGGCAGTGCAGCGAGCTTCCGCTCCAATATCCGGAGGGATCCCGCCATCACCGACAGGGGGGTTTTCAGCTCGTGGGAGAGGTGGGTGACGGCCTTGTCCCGCGCCCGATTGAGGCTGAGCACTTCATGGTAGGCCCGCCGGACTTCGTCGGCATACCGGGCGTTCTCGATGGAGAGGGAGACGGTTCCGGCCAGCATGGTCAGGAGATCGACATGGGCCTGGTTGAACCGCCCCGCCTTGATGTTGAGGGCCCCGAGCACCCCGATGATCCGGTCGCCGCTCCGGAGGGGCACCAGGAGAAAATTCCTGGTCCGATAACCAAAACGGCGGTCCCGCTCCGGGTAGTCCTTGGCATTGCGGGTGGTGTCGTTGACGATGACAGGCTCTCCCGTCCGGATCACCCGGCCGGCGGTCAGTTCGTCGAGGCCGAAGCGGATCTCCTTGGCCCTTCGCTCCCGCTCGGTGTCATCGTAGGCCGCCCCTAGAAAATAGAGCTCCTGCTTCTCCTCGTCCAGCAGGATCACCAGGGCCCCCTCGGTCCCGAGCATCTGCTTGATCTCCCGGCTGATGAAGTCGAGGAGCCCTTCGAGGTCGGGGTGCTCGGGAAGGGCCCGGCTCACCCGGAGGATCATTTCCTTGCGGCGTTCATCCTCGATCTCCATGGTGATGTCGCGCATGATCTCGATGGCGCCCGATGGATCATCCTGGAATTCGGCGTAGATGGCGGCGGTGATGGCAACGGTCTTCATGTCGCCCTCCCGGCTGGTGCGCCGGGTAATGTAGCGCTGGAGCACTTTTCGCCGCTTGAGGCGTTCGAGGTTCTCCCGGGCCTCTTCGACCAGGGATTCGGGAATGAAGGGGTTCTCCCGGTCCTGGATCTCGGCGAGGGTCCAGCCGAACATCCGTGTGAAGGACGGGTTGACGTAAGCGACCCGGCCGTCCAGGCCACTCACGACGACCGGGTACGGGATGAAATCGATGAAGGCGCGGTATCGCCGGCGGGAGTCGGCCATGAGGGTCTCTGCGCGCTTCCGGTCGCTGATGTCCTGGAGGGTTTCGATGGCGCCGACGACCGCGCCGCGGCGGTCCCTGATGGGCGCGGCCGTAAAAAAGAGCCACCGCCCGCCGTCGCCGATGTGGGGAAAGAAATCCTCTGCTTCGTATGCACCGTCAATCACCCTGGAGGCCTGGAACTTGTCGCCGTAGAGCTTTCGGATTTCGTCCTCCCCGGCGCGGTTGAGCAGGAGGTCCGCCATCACCGGCCGGGGAAACGGGTAGAAGGCCCGCCACTGCTCCCGGGTGCCGATGAGGTCCGTCGCCCGAAGGCCGGTCAGCTTCTCGAGGGCGTGATTGTAGTGAATGATGCGGTGGCGGGCGTCCAGGACAAAAGTGGGAATGGGGCTCCCCTCGACAATTTCTGCCGGATCGATGGCGGCGTGGGAGTCCTCCTTCGAACGCCCCCTGCCGGCCGACGCGGTTTCGCGGTTTCGCTCATCACCCGGCATCATATTCCCTTTCCTAAACCACGTCGAGATTGAACAGGATGTCATTCTCCCGGTAGGTTCGCTCGATGGCTTTCTGGTGGGCCTTCATCCCCTCGCCTTCGAGCTGCGCCAGCGCCATGAGCAGATGGCTCAACAGGCACGGCAGGGTCGTCGGAATCCCCACGGCAGGAATGTGGCGTGCCGGGCCCACCAGGGTGTGGTGTGCGAAGGCATT
>CAJXSB010000504.1 GCA_913060435.1 uncultured Desulfococcus sp. | reverse complement strand
ATGTGGCGCTCCGGTCCGGGCGGCAGGGAGAGGGCCAGGGCCACCGAGATGCCGCCCCGGAGGCCGCCCCAGGTGAGGACCGTCCACGACCCGCGGGGCAGGCGGAAGGCCTCCCGGAAACGGAATCAGGATCACCTCCATGCCGATCAGCACGAAGAGCACCATGTTGATGATCTCATCGACGAGCCTTCATATACCAGGTCTGGTCGATCCTGCCGTACACGCCGCTGTTTCCGGTGGAGGTGACGTCGGCGGTCGGCGGCGGCGGCCGATCCGGATCATGACGGCCAACGTCCTCACCCCCAACCGCAAAGCCGATGTCCTGTTGCGGCTCGTGCGCGAAGAAAACGACCCCGATCTTCTGATGACCATGGTGACGGGCGGCCCCGCCCGCCCGAAGCCGACCAGCGCGGTCCGGGTGTCGTTGCCGGCCTCGATGGCCGAGGCGGCGCCGTCTGCGGCAAAATGCTTCCGCACGAAGGCCCGGCTATAGTTTTTCCGGTGGAACTGGGGATCCACGGCTTCGGTGAAGGCGGCGTGGGGGCCGTCGAAAAAGACGCGCTCGTACTGCGCAGCAGGGTCGTCGCGGGCTATCATCGGCGGGTACCAATGATATCCCGCAAAGACCTCGTCGGCCCCCTGGCCGCTCTGGACCACCTTCACGTACCTGGAGACGGCGCTGTCAGGAGGTAGACGCCGATGCAGTCATGGCTGACCATGGGTTCGCTAATGGCGGTGCCGCAGGCTTCCATGGCCGGCAGGACCTCGCCGGCGCTTTCAAAACCGATGGAGAAGGTGTTGAGATCCGACTGCCCGGCATCGGCCAGAAGCCCCACGGCCAGGCTCGAGTCGAGCCCCCTGGAAAGGGGCACGCCCACCGGAATGTCCGCCACCAGGCGCCGCTGCGCGGCCTTTTCCAGCTCATGGCGCAACCGCGACTGCCAGTCTTCAACACGGTACGCCCGCTCCTCGGGAAGGGGGCCGAACCGGAGGCACCAGTAGGGTTCAAGGGCGATCTCACCGTTGGGTTCGATGGTCATCAGGGTGCCCGGCGCCAGCTTGCGTATGCCCTTGACGATGGTGTGCGGCGCCGGGACCACCGAGTGGAAGGTCATGTAATAATGGAGCGCCACTGGGTCGATCTCCCGGTCCACGTCATCCTGGACCAGGAGCGCCGGCAGGGTGGACGCGAAGCTGACGCGATTCGGCCGGACACTGTAGTAGAGGGGCTTGATGCCGAGGCGGTCGCGGCCGATAATGACTCGGCCGCTGTCGCGGTGGCGGATGGCGAAGGCGAACATCCCGTTGAGACGCTTGACAGCGTCCCCGGCCAGGCGTGATAGGCCTTCAGCAGCTCCTCCGTATCGCCGTCCAAGAAGAAGGCGTATCCCATTTTCAATACGCCGCAAATGCCGCACATGGATAGTATTACCTCGATTCTTTATCAGTTTCTCGTTATTGTATAGATTGCAATCTCAAGGCAGCCTTCCGCGCCGGGCATTCATTCTTTAAAGCAGGGAAGTCACCCCGAGGAGGGCCGGCCATTCCCGGATAGCGCCGGCGTCATGGGTGCCGGACCTGCCAAACGTGAAAATCCTCCCGGGGCTTGAACCCCACGCCGATCAAGACGTCCCGGCTGTAGAGGGTCCAGGCATCGTGAACGCAAGCCCCATCGACCATGAACCGGCTGTGCTTCGGCGCCACGATGTCGCTTGCCGGGGACAACGGCCAGACCATGTAGGATCCGTGCTTCATGCCCCTGTGGATGCGGCTGCCGCCGAGATGCGCGTACCACGCCTGGTCGGGCAGCCACCGGCATGTCTCTCCGGTCCAGTAGTAGCCGGTGAAGACATTCTCGAAGGGATGTCCCTTGGGCAGAGAGGGGTTCTCGTACTGGTGGCTGATCAGGAAGAATAGAAGGCGCCGGGTCGGGAGCTGCCAGCGGTCGTACCCGCGGGCGAGGCGCCCTCGCATCTCCGCCGTGTATTCAGCAGCCTCCGGCCACTAGAGCGGAAACTTGGCGGGGTTGGCATCCCGGGTCCAGACCGCACCGGTAAACCTGTCCCGGACAATGCCGTTCGCAACCTGAAACCGCAGGCCGTCGGTCCTGAAGGTCTTTTCAACTGCCGCTTCCTGCCCGGTGTTCGGGCAGACCATCTCCCGGCCGTCTTCCCCGTAGCACCGGATCTGGTCGGTTTCCAGAAGATATCGATTCATGGACGGCCGCCATTTTGGCAACGGCGACCTCCAGGTTTTCAGCATCGACGATACTGCTGAAATACCCATGCTTGGCCCCACCCTCGGCGTCGATTTCATCGAACAAAAAATGATCGATAAACAGCATGCCTCCTCCTTATCTCCGACCCGATGCCTTTCCAAAATGTTTATCTGAAAGACTATAGTCAATGCCGTTGGATTAACATAAGGGCTTGTACGCCGGATGAAAATTCTTTTTATTGATTTTGTGATTGCGAGGAAAGCTTCTGCCGGGTCTAACTGCTTCGACGCGCTGACAGATTGTCTT
>CAJXSB010000503.1 GCA_913060435.1 uncultured Desulfococcus sp. | reverse complement strand
TGGGTCTACAAGCTGAAGTCCATCCAGTCCGAAGCCCCGATGGTCGCCTTCCTGCGGGATCTGATGATGCTGAGCCCACGGGACCACGAGCCCATCAAGATCAGCAAGACCGCGGCAGCCCTCAACTACTGGCTCCAGAACGAACGGAACGATCTCCCCCTGGCCATCACAAAGATGAGCTTCGCATCATACAACACCCCGATCACCCCGGACGGCACCCTGCCTGTGAAGCTTTTCGACCGCGACCTCAATCTCAAACGCATCCAGGAGAAGGGTATTCGATGGCTGATCTGCTACGGCCAAAGAGATGACCTGGTGGAGAAACAAACCGCTCTGGCGCCGCTGGACTATGTCGATGCAGAAGTGTCGGCCTTTCCCAAAGGGCACGTCGCCATTGCGACCTCATGGTCGGACCCCAAATCGGCCTGCGCGCTCCATACGCGCTTCGGGGACCACAACCACCGCGGGCCGGTGCGGTTTCACCTGGACTTGGAACTTGAACCAGAGCCTTAGGGCCTGCTTCAAACGGACAATAGGAAAAGACTGTGGACGAAAAATTTTTGGAATTCTGGGGAAACCTGCTGCTGAATGCAGCCAAGAGCAAACAGCAGACAGAGGCCCTGATGCGATGGCTGCGCATGGGACTGCCGGGGATGGCATCCCCTCCCGCATCGCCCAAACCCCCCTCGGGATTTGATGAGATGTTCGCCATCTTTCAGAAGCTTTATGGTCTGGATAATATGTCAGACAAAAATCAGGATTCCCAGAAAACATGGGCAGAGGCGCTGGAAAAATTCCAGAAGTCCTTTCAGGACTCCCTCGCCCTCTACGGGGTTGTCCCCAAGAAAGAGCATCTGGCGCTGGTGGAGAAATATGAGAAACTGAAAGCCAGGTGCAGCGACCAGGAGGAGACCATCCGGCATCTGAGGATGCTGCTCGAAGATCGTTCGGATCAGGAATCGGACACCGCCACCCAGCTCCAGGATATTGTCAGAAACCAGGGCGATCTCTTCCAGAAAATGGTGACCGACTTCGGTCACTATTTCAGCGGCGATACATCTGCACCAGAAACACAACCGAAGAAGAAAAGGAAAGAAGAAGATGATCTACCCGACAGACCCGACAGTGATGTTTAAGCAGTGGACGGACATGCAGGAAATGGCGATGCAAAACGGCCTGAAATCCATGGAGATGCTTCAGAAGCGAACCGAAAGGATGGTCGATCAGATCATGGACCAGACGCTCTGGGCCACCGAAAAGGTCAGCAACGTCATGATGGACTGGGGCAACGCCTACAAAACCGGCTATGAAAACCTGCAGAAGGTGATGGTGCCGGCGTGTGCCATGCCGCAGGCGTCCGAGCCCCCCGAAACCGAACCCGCCGGAGAATAATCCCGCCCAACATCCGCAGACATGCGGCGGCGGCGCGCCGCTGCCGCATCAGCCCTTGAGGACCTCCTCCTTGAGCATGCAGCAGGCGATCTGGTACAGCGGTCTGCCGTCTTCCCCATAGGCCAGGTTGTCCGGCTGGACCAGCCGGTTCATGACACACCCCTCCGGAATCCTCAGCTGAAAAAAATCAGATTCGTTCAGCCGCGGCGTCGACACCAGCCGATCCGCCTCGAACGCCAGGGCGTGATAGGGAAAATCCTCGCAGAGGGGGCACCTGTAGACGCGGCCGTTGGGAAAGATAAAATAGTTCTCGGCACAAAGCCCCGCACATAAAAAGGGCTCGTCCGGCGCCAGGAAGACCTTGGGATAGGTCACCGTGATTCCCATATCGGCAATCCGCTCAGCGACCGGCGGCACCACCGACAGCCATCGCTCCCGCGGCACCTGAAGGTGATGGCTCCCTTCGGCGGACTTGCCCCGAATGCCGATGACCTGGATAAAGAACCGCTCGACGCCCAGATCCGCCAATATCGGCGCCATCGATTCGAGCTCATGGATGTTCAAGGCGCTCACGGTATAGATGAGGCTGACCTCAAATCCCCTCGCCCTGGCCTTCCGGATGCCGGAGAGGCAGGTGTCGTATACGCCTTCTCCCCGGATTTCATCATTGGTCCGCCGGGTGGCGCCGTCCAGGCTGAAGCTGAAATAATCAACCTCCGCCGGCGTCACCCGGTCGAGAATATCGTTGAAGAGATAGCCGTTGGTGTCGATGGTCACCGACTGGTACCCCAGCGCCCGTGCCCGCCGCACCGCCGCGGCAAGTTCGGGATGGAGGGTCGGCTCTCCCCCGAGAAAGATGACGTTGGCAGCCCCGGCCTTTCCGGAGAAGGCACCCAGCCAGTTTTCGATGACGTCGATGGGCAGCTGGTTCCGGCCGTGCTGATCCGGGTTGATGTAGCAGTGCCGGCAGCGGAGATTGCAGCCGGTCAGGATATGGAAGAAAACATTGACGGCGTCTCGGGAGAAGGCAACAGTACGTTTCATCCGGGGGCCTCCTATCGAATCTCCAGGCAGCTTTTGGAGAGGTTTTCATCAAACTGGACCGGGTAGCAGCCATCAAAGCATGCCTTGCAG
>CAJXSB010000502.1 GCA_913060435.1 uncultured Desulfococcus sp. | reverse complement strand
CCATGGCCGATATCCTGGACAGGGAATTCCTGCCGGGTGAGGCGGTCTATACCTCCAGGCGCTATTGCCTCACGGGCCGGACCCTGACCGCCGAACAGGCGGAGCTGCTCGCCGTCGAGCTGCTGGCCAACGACATCATCCAGCAGTGGCAGGTCATCGAACAGGCGGCCTGGGATCCCGAGGCGGGGATCGGCATGATCATCCCCCGGGTGGTGCTCGACCATACCCCGACGGTGGCGACGATTCCCATCGACAGCGATGAAACCCTCCAGCGGATCAGCGACGCCCGGAACCTCGCCCTCAACCCCAACGACATCCCCGTCGTCCGGACCTATTTCCTGGGGGATCGGGTCCGGACGGAGCGGGCCGCCGTGGGGCTCTCGGATCCGACCGACGTGGAGCTCGAGTACATCTCCCAGGCCCGGAGCGACCACTGCAACCACAACACCTTCGGCGGCCGGTTCCGCTACCAGGAGGGGCCGGACGGCCCGGTGGAGATCGTCGACAACCTCTTCAAGACCTTCATCCAGGAGCCGACGCTGCAGCTTGCGGCTGAAAAGCCCTGGGTCGTCTCGGTGCTCTGGGACAACGCGGGCGCCGGACGGTTCGACGACGACCACTACTACGTCATTACCGGGGAGACCCACAACTCCCCCTCGAACATGGAGGCCTACGGCGGGGCCATCACCGGCATCGTCGGGGTCTACCGAGACCCCATGGGGACGGGCAAGGGCGCCCGCCTGGTGGCGGGGGCCTACGGCTACTGCGTGGGGCCCCGGGACTACGAAGGCCCCCTCAAACCCCGGCTGCACCCCCGGCGGCTCCTGGACGGCGTCATCGAGGGGGTGCGGGACGGCGGCAACAAGAGCGGGATCCCCACCCCCTTCGGCCAGGTCACCTTCGATGCCGGCTACCTGGGCAAATGCCTCGTCTTCGTCACCGCCGTCGGCATCATGCCCGCGCAGGTGAGCGGGAGGCCCAGCGAGGAGAAGACCACCACCGCGGGCGACCTGGTGATCATGTGCGGCGGCCGGGTGGGCAAGGACGGCATCCACGGCGTCACCGCCTCCTCCGAGGTCTTCTCGGAGCACACCCCCGCCGGCCACGTCCAGATCGGCGACCCCTACACCCAGAAGAAGATGCACGATTTTCTGCTGGCGGCCCGGGACGAAGGCCTGATCGCCTTCATCACCGACAACGGCGGCGGCGGGCTCTCCTCGTCGGTGGGGGAGTCGGCCCGCGACAGCGACGGGTGTGAGATCGACCTGGAAAAGGTGCCCCTCAAATACGAGGGCCTCGACCAGTGGGAGATCTGGGTCTCCGAATCCCAGGAGCGCATGACCGTGGCGGTCCATCCCAGCCACCTGGACCGGTTCATGGCGCTCTCGAAGCAGCATGCCGTGGAAAGCACGGTCATCGGGCGGTACACCGACACCGGGAAGCTCCACATCACCTATGACGGAAAGACCTGCGCCTATGTCGACATGGACCTGCTGACCGCGGGCTTTCCCCAGTGGACCTTCGACGCCCAGTGGCTGCCGCCCGAGTCCCGGGGCCTGGCGGAGCCGGTGCTCCAGCCCCCCGACGACTTCCGCCGGCTGCTCCTGGACCTGCTGGCGCGGCCCAACCTCTGCGCCAAGGAGTGGATCGCCCGGCAGTATGACCACGAGGTGCAGGGGGGCAGCGTCATCAAGCCCCTGGTGGGCGCGGGCCGGGATGTACCCAGCGACGCCGCGGTGATCCGGCCGGTCCTGGCGTCGACCCGGGGCCTTGCCGTCTCCCAGGCGCTGCTGCCCTTCTACTCCGCCATTGACGCCTACCACATGACGGCCTGTACCATTGACGAGGGGGTGCGGCGGCTGATTGCCGTGGGTGCGGACCCCGGGCACATCGGGGGGGTCGACAATTTCTGCTGGCCCAGTATCCAGTACCATCCCGAGAAGAACCCCGACGGACGGTTCAAGGCGGCCCAGCTGGTTCGCGCCTGCCGGGCCCTGAAAGACCTCTGCCTGGCCTACGGCATTCCGCTCCTCTCCGGCAAGGACAGCATGTATGTCGACGGCCACCTCGCAGGTCCCTACGGGGAGAGCCACAAGGTCTCGGCCCTGGAGACCCTCCAGTTCTCGACCATCGGCGTGATCGGGGAAATCGACGCCTGCACGACCCTCGACGCCAAGGCCGCCGGGGACCGGGTTTACATCCTGGGGACGACGCGGAACGAGATGGGGGCCTCGGAATACTACGCCCACCTCGGCTACATCGGCCGCAATGTTCCCGAGGTCCGGACCGATGAGACCCTCCCCCTCTATAAGATGCTTTCGACGGCGGTGGCCCGCGGCCTGGCGGCCTCGGTCCACGGCGTCTACCGGGGCGGGCTCGGCGTCCACCTGGCCATGGTCGCCATGGGCGGCCGGCTGGGGATGACCATCGACCTCGGCGGCGTGCCCACGGACGGAGTGGCGCGGGACGATGCCATCCTCTTTTCCGAATCCGCCGGACGGTTCATCGTGACGGTGCCGGCGGATCG
>CAJXSB010000501.1 GCA_913060435.1 uncultured Desulfococcus sp. | reverse complement strand
AGTAGATATCTCCAATCGGTTAATTTGGTTGGTTGCGGTTCCTGCGGGCAGCAAACGCTCTTGAGGCTTCCCGTCAGTCGGTCTCTTTGTTCTTGAGGCCGATCTTCGTGAAAATCTTCTGTTTGATCTGTGCGTCGAAGAGCTGCCATTTCTTCTGGCGGTACTCATCATCCCTGACGCCGGAGAGAAACCCGATGGGGATCTGGAAGCCTCCGGCGGACAGCTTGCCGCCCCCGAAATAATTGCCTGCCGCATCCCTGCCGAAAACCTCCTTGATAAAGGCGTCCGGATCGAGCGTGATCTTGGAGGTCCGGAAGGAGCCCACCAGGGTTTCCTCCTGTTCTTTTCCGGTGACGATGCCGTAGACGATGGCGGTGTGGATGTTTTCTTCGGTCATCAGGAAATCGGCGGCCTGGGGAATGGCGTCCCGGTCTTCTGCCCGGAGATAGCCGATGCCGCTGATGGAGAAGCTTTCGGCCAGCTCCCGGTTCCGCAGCGCCCTTTCGGTGATGTCCATGGTCTGCCGGGAGCGCTCCTGCATCATGATCTGGTTCAGCAGGTCGGCGTCCTTGAAGCGGCTCAGGAACGCCGCCGCCTCGAAGTCCTCCGGCTTGGCATAGACGAACCCGCCGGTGTCCGTGATAATGCCGTGGGTGAGGGCCGTGGCCACCTTGACATGCTCCGCGACGGCGGTATCGAGGGACAGCAGGCCGTTCTTGAGATATTCCGTGTAGATGCTCGCCGTGCTCCCGATGCTGCGGCGGATATCCTTGAACTCGACGTCGAGTTCGCTTTGGGTCTCGTGATGGTCGACGACGATCAGTTTTGGAACCTTTGCTTCGGCAAGGGCCTTGACCAGACCGGTGGCCGTGGTGCCCTGGGTGTCCAGGAAAACGGCGCCCTGGTATTGCTTCAGGTCGAGGGATGCTTCATGGCGCTGGAGCTCGATGCCGAGCAGCCGGACCAGCGCGACGTTCTGTTGGTGGCTGATCCGCCCGCCGTAGACGATGTTCGTCTCGATCTCGAAGCGGTTGCAGCAGACCTGGTGTGCCAGGGCCGTTGATATGGCATCGGGGTCCGGGTAGTCCTGAAGCACGATGATGTGCTTTTCGCCTCGATGTTTTTCGAGGATATCCATCAAATTCGATGTGGGACTGCCGGATGGCGGCGCATTGCGCTGATCTTCCGGTGGTGTATTGCGCTGATCTTCCGGTGGTGTCATGAGATTGACCTCCTGGTTTGATGATATCTTTCTTACGGAATAATCCATCGGATGGGAATACGGGATACCGCGTATCATGTACTGCAGGGCAATGTAGTTGGCATTCCGGGCCTTCGGGAAAGCCCGCCAGGCGCCGTCAGGCGGTCCATCCGGGAAAAACGGCTCGCAGCCCCTCCACCATGAACTGGACGGAGATGGCGATCAGTATCATCCCGAAAACCCTCGAGGCCAGGCGCAGCGGCATTTCACCGGTCAGCTTCGCGACGGTGGGCCCGGTGACGAGCGTCAGGAAGAGCAGGGCCAGGATTCCCGCCAGGGTCGCGGACAGGGCCAGAGAGGTCGTCCATGCGCTGCTCTGAGAGCCGTAGATGATCACGGTAGTGATGGCGCCGGGGCCGGCGATGACCGGCACGCCGATGGGAACGAAAACCTCCTGGAATCGTTGGATCACCGCTGTGTTGATGTTTCCGCGGCGGCCCCCGCCGTCCTCGTCATCGATGCTGACGGCTTCCCCGCGGAGCATGCTGAAGCCGAACTGGAGCAGGATCATCCCGCCGCCGATTTTGAAGCTGGCCAGGTCGATCCGGAGGCGGTCGAGAATCCAGCCGCCGAGCAGCAGAAAGGTGAGGAGGATGACGAGGCTCGTCAGGATGATCAGGGCTGCCAGCCGCCACTGGAAGCGCGTTTTGCCGCCCTTTGACGCCTCCACCCAGAGGGGAATCTTCTCCAAGGGGTTGACAATGGCAATCATTGCCGTCGCAAAGTTGGATATGAGCTCCCAGTTGATTTCCATAAACCGGTTTTCAGTCGCAAGGGGATTGGCGGCGACCGGACCCCGGCGGGTGCCTCAGGCGTTTTCGGGAATCCGATAACACGGACTGTATGCCACAAGCTGCCCGCATGTCAAGCCTGGAACCACCTCTATTCCACTCTTCGACATGCCAGGGACGACCGCATGGTCCCACGTGCTGCTGTGCTGGCGCACCCTGTTGCTCGTTCGGATCGCCTCCGACTCCCCGGCCCCGGATGCCTGGCGGCACGCACGTCGATGATTTTGGCGTCGTAGCCGCATCCATGCACGGTCAGTGCTCCATTAATCCGGGCCCGGCGATACTCTGTTCATGGCTCAAGGATACAGAGCCCACCCCATGTTCTTTTCGGTATGAGGGCCATAACATCATTGGTGTGAATCGAGAATTTAGTCTTGTTTACAGATGTAAAACAACCTTTTTCACCAGAGTTTTTCATCTGTCCCTGCGACGAGTCCGCTCGTCATTTACTCGCTGATTATGGATCCCACCATATTATGG
>CAJXSB010000500.1 GCA_913060435.1 uncultured Desulfococcus sp. | reverse complement strand
CCCCGCCATGATGGCGGCCTCGTTTACCAGATTCTTCAGATCCGCGCCTGAAAAACCGACGGTCAGGGCTGCGAGTTCATCGAAGTCGACGGCCTCGGTGCAGGGGGTTTCCCGGGCATGGACCTCTATAATCTTCTCCCGCGTCCATCGGTCGGGCAGCTCGATGGTGACACGCCGGTCGAACCGCCCCGGACGCACCAGGGCCGGGTCAAGAATGTCCGGCCGGTTGGTGGCGGCCATCACCACCACGGCCTCGTGGGGGAAAAATCCGTCCATTTCCGCCAATATCTGGTTGAGGGTCTGCTCCCGCTCGTCATGGCCGCCGCCCAGGCCCGTGCCGCGGGCGCGGCCGATGGAGTCAATCTCGTCGATGAAGATGATGGACGGCGCCTCCTTCTTGGCTTTGGTAAACATATCCCTCACCCGGGATGCGCCCACCCCCACGAACATTTCAATGAATTCGGAACCGCTGATGGAGTAGAAGGGCACCTCCGCCTGGCCGGCCGTGGCGCGGGCCAGCAGGGTTTTTCCGGTCCCGGGAGGTCCGGCCAGAAGGACCCCCTTGGGGAGCTTGCCGCCGAGCCGGCTGAACTTTCCGGGGTCCTTCAGGAAGGCCACGATCTCCTGAAGTTCGGCCTTGGTGTTCTCCATGCCCGCGACATCGTCAAAGGTGGTATCGCTGCTGGACCGCTGGTAGAGCCTGGCTTTGGATTTGCCGAACCCGAATACGCCCCCCTTGCCGGGCAGCCCCTGCTGAAACCGACGGCTGAAGTAGATGAACGCACCGATGATCAGGACCCATGGCAGCAGCTGGATGAGCAGGATTCCCAGCCAGGAGCGCTCCGCTGCATCCACTTGGATGGTCGGCACCTTCTCGTCGATGAGCCGAAACAGCACGGGGTTGTCAAAGGTGGGGATGATGGTCTGAAACTGCGTGATGGAGGGCGCGTCCTTCCCCTTCCCGACAGCAACGGGCTTTGCGAAGCTGCCGCGGATGCGCTCCCCGCGGATGCGGATGCGATCCACGTTTCCGGCATTGAGCTCCTGCTTGAACTGCGTGTAGGGTATTTCCGGTGCCCCGGAACGGATCCACATCATGAACAGAAAGGCGATGGCGATCCAGAGCATCAATCGCCACAGGTAGTTCTGATTCCAAGAGGTCCTTTCGATATTTGTTTTATGTTTTGCCACGGTGAATCCTCCTTGCTTTCGGATCGGAAGTCTATGGTCTTCGCCCCCCGTTTTTATCCGTCACGGTTGCGTAGGCTCCTGAGACCCATAATAGCGGTCTTGGGGGGCGATTCACCCATTTGTTCTACAGTCCACCATTATGTTTGATTATCGGGCATCGTGGAAGAATTGAAATGGGTTTCGCACCTCATTGCCCGAAAAAAAAAGATGTATTCGAACGTCCTTCCGTGATTTGACTCGGCGGAGCGCCGGCATCATTTTTCTCGGCCAGCCTTCCGGCGGTGATCGTCTCCACCTCTACCCGGCAAACCGATGCCGAATACAGGGCTGACCCGATTGCCGCAGAAGCGCCTTCGTGACTATTTTATTTCAGGTGCAGGCTGGTGTGCACAACATTCGATGATCTGGAGATGCACACTGCCCTCGCGCCATCTGGCAAACTTTAGGGAAGGCAAGAAACGAATTCCTACGCTTTCAAGGAAAATACGAGAATGCTCGACTGCAGATAGGCCCTCGCATTTCGCGATGAATGACAACCGACCGAGCCCTGCGAAGAGAGCCTTAAAAGGAGTGCCTTATGAAGGCCCACAGCATACAGACACCCGTAAAGAATATCACAGACCGCGAAGCGCTCATGCGGCTGAAGCGATGCGCTGCGTGCGGCAACCCCTTCAACCTGGGAGATACTGTGGTCCTCGCCTGCGGTGGCTGGGAGGGTCCGCCAAAATGGATCCACGAGGAGAATGTTCCCCACAGCCACCAGCATTGATCCATGAGTGCTCCAGCACCGCAAGGCGTGAAGCCCTTGCCGGCCGCGCAGCTTTCCCTTCGGACCATCAATATGGAATGCCGCTTGCGGGGGCGCGCGCTCCGATCGCCCCGCCGGCGCAACACCGCGGAACGCGATACAAGCTTTCAATGCCATTGGCAGGAAGGCGGTTTGCGGGTCTACCCCCGCTGCGGCACGATGGGCGCCCGATCTCCTGCAGCGGAGCTACTAAATTGACGGGCATCATTTGAATCGAACGCTTTTTCTTTTTTTCCTGTTCGCGATAATTTTAGCAATGGAGACATGCGGCGTCTTCCTTAGAGCCTCTACGTTTTTGTTGCGGTTTTTTCGGCCCGCGCGGGTGCTTTTTGAAGGCCGGAGAGTTTTCTCATTTTCAGGGGGCGCGTGAAAGGGTCGCCATGAAAAGAAGATTCGCTCATCCGAGAATGGATAAAACAACATGACGCCCAAGCCGTCATTAGTCATGGCGTCAAGGATACCATGGGACGCTATGGCGAGGGCGAAGGCAGCTGCAATACCAAGCGACGCACCAATGGTGAAGCTTCGCGACAACGCAAACAGCA
>CAJXSB010000499.1 GCA_913060435.1 uncultured Desulfococcus sp. | reverse complement strand
CGAATCGGTCCCCGGCGACAAGGCGGAGGCGGCCGATGCCATCGCGGGCCAGAATTTCCGTCACGGTGCCGCCGAGCCCCCCCAGCCCCACTACGGCGACCGCGGCGCCCAGGAGGCTCGCCTGATCCGCCGGGGAAAAGGTCTTCCGGTTCCGCGTGTACCGCTCGGGCCAGACCCCGGCATTGATGGCGGTACGTTCGACCATCCAGCCGGATGCCTCAAGCTCCCGGGCGATGCGGGCGACGTCGGCCGTTCCGATGCGGTCATAGGGCGTGCCGTCGGGAAGGGCCGCCGGCCGGGCCGCGCGCCGGACCGCCCCAGCCGGATCGGACTGCTCCGCCGTCATTATCCGCCCCCTACCGGCGGGAAGATCCCCACGCGGTCGCCGTCCGCCAGCTCCGTCGTCAACATCGCTCTTCGGCTGTTCACGAAGACGAGTTTGGCTTCCGCCTCGTCGATGTTGAGCTTCTGGATGATATCCCGGACAGTTGTCCCCGGAGGGATGGAATACGCATCGGCGTCTTTGGGCGTACGCTTTGCCAGAGAGGCAAACAGTTTCAGGGAGATGTGCGCAGTCATTTTCGTCACCTCAGTTGATGGAAGCCATGTCGACGTCTTCGTCCGCCACTTCATAACTCTTGAGTTTTCGGTAGAGGGTTTTTCGCCCGATGCCGAGGATCTCCGCCGCCTTGGCCCGATTGCCGCCGGCATAACGCAGCACCCGCTGGATATGCCCCTTCTCCATCTCTGCAAGACTGTAGAAAGGAGCATCCTTGAGCGGGGTGTCCCGTGTCGCCTCGGCCAGCTCCCGGGGCAGCCCCCGTTCGGTGATCCACCCCTCCTCGGCCAGAATGATGCCCCGCTCGATGACATTCTGCAGCTCCCGGATGTTGCCGGGCCAGTCATAGGCCATCAGACACTGCATGGCACGCTTCGACATCTGGCATGGCGGACTCTCCCGGCTCATTTTTTTCCGGAAATGGTCCACCAGCAGCGGGATGTCCTCCTTGCGCTCCCGGAGGGGCTCCAGCTCGATGTTGAAGACATTGATCCGGTGATAGAGGGCCTGGCTGAACCGGCCGGCTTCGACCTCGTCGGTAAGGTTCCGGTTGGTGGCAAAGATGAACCGGATGTCGACCCGGCGCTCATCCTGCCCGCCGACCTGCCGGTAGGTCTGGCTCTCGAGCACCCGCAGCAGGGAGGCCTGGACGTCCATGGGCAGCTCTCCGATCTCGTCCAGGAACAGCGTCCCCTTGTGTGCCAGCGCCAGAAGGCCGTCCCGCGATTCGGCGGCGCCGGTGAACGCCCCTTTTCGGTGACCGAACAGTTCGCTCAGGATAAGCTCCTTCTGGAGGGTGCCGCAGTTTTTCGTGATCAGGGGGAAGCCGGACCGCTGGCTCAGGTGGTGGATGCTCCGGGAGACCACGTTTTTGCCGGTGCCGCTTTCCCCGGTGATGAGTACGGGCACCTGGGTCGGCGCCACTTTCTGCACCAGGAACCGGACATGTTCGAGGGCCGGAGAATTGCCGATCAGGGTATGGGCCGGAGATTCCTGCTGCTTGTGGCGGAGCAGGCGGTTCTCCCGCTGCAGGCAGGTCCGCTGATAGGCCTTTTCGACGACCAGCTCGAGGCGGTCGAGATTGAAGGGTTTGGTGATATAGTCATAAGCGCTCCGCTTCATCGCATCGACGGCGCTGTCAATATCCCCGAATCCCGTGATCAGGATGATCTCGGCGCCAAAGGACGCTTTGCGAAACCGCTCCAGCAGTTCGAGGCCATTGCCGTCGGGAAGCTGAATGTCGAGCACGATAACATCGAACTGCTTCCTGCGAAGGAGGGTGAGGGCCTCCCGGGCCGTTCCCGCCGTGGAAACGACTCGCAAGTCGGAGGACAGCTCCTTTTCAAGCAGGCGACGGAGGGAATGCTCATCATCGACGACAAGCAGCTGTATCGGGTCCTTCGGGTGCATCACCAAAAAAATAACCTTTTTGAAATATTACATATTAAAATCAAACTGAAACGCGGAACAATCGCATGTCCACACCCCCCATACCATGCCGGGGTCACCGCCGCAGCGGCTGCGCTCATGGCGTAAACATGGCGACGGCGATGGATTTTTTCAAGCCATGTCGGACAATTTCTGCCGGGCCCTGTAGCCGGTGCCATGGCCCGCGTCTTCCCTGCGCCTGCCGGGCCGACATAATCCTTGATCCGGAGCCGGGGGTTGAGATAGGCTGTTCCAGCAGCGGGCATCGAAGCGCAACGGACGCGGGTATGGATCACCACCGCGCTGCGATCCGTTCACGGCGGACCGATGCGGCTTTGTAGCGATTAGAACCATCCCGCCGCTTTCCTGAAATTAAGAGCAAAAACCGTGCCATCTGAAGACGGCAAGGTGGTGGATTTTACTCAATTCGAGATTCGTTTATGCAATGGCCGGGGGTGTTTTCCGGCTGATGAAACCCCCAACTCGACTTTCGAGTTTCATTCACGCGATGGACAGAGGTGTTCTCCGGGTCCGGTTTCCGCCCCGTTACCCGTGAGTTTTAGTGCCGCTTAGATGCAGCTGATTAAAC
>CAJXSB010000498.1 GCA_913060435.1 uncultured Desulfococcus sp. | reverse complement strand
GGTGGTGATCGGCTCGCCGGCCCTCAACAACGGCATCTTTCCGACCGTGGCCGATTTCCTGACCTATATGAAGGGTCTCAAGCCGAAAAACAAGATTGGCGCCGCCTTCGGCTCCTATGGATGGAGCGGCGAATCCGTCAAGATCCTGGAAAAAGAGCTGGCCGATATGAAATTCGACCTGATCACCCCGGGCCTGAAGCATCAGTATGTGCCGGATGAGGACGCGCTGGAGAAATGCACCGCCTTCGGCCGGCAGATCGCCGGGGCCATCAAGGAGCGCTGAACCCAGAGATGAGAAGACCTGAAATTGACCTGGGCGCCTGCAACGGCTGCGGAACCTGCATTGAGGTCAGCCCGGATGTATTCCGCTTTAACGACCTGGGGTTCGTCCAGGTGGCCGACCTCGATGCCTATCCCGAGGCAGAGGTGGATGAGGCGATTGCCCTCTGCCCGGAAGACTGCATCTACTGGTCGCAATAACCCGGCGGAGCATCTGCCCCGCCGCAACCATTCCAGAGGCTTTCCCCATGAAAAAGTTTGCCCTCTTCGTCTTCAACGGCGATGCCATGTGCGTTATCCACGTTCTCTTGAACGCCCTTGATATGAATGCCGGCGGCCATGAGGTCCGCATCATCGTGGAGGGCGCCGCCACCGCGCTGCCCCCGAAGCTGGACCGGACGGACCACCCCCTTCACGCCCTGTGGGAGAAGGTCAAGGCCGCCGGCCTGGTGGCGGGCGTCTGCGAGGCCTGCTCGCGGAAAATGGGAAGCGTGGCGGCCGCGAAGGAACAAGGCCTTGCGCTGCTGAATGACATGAACGGCCACCCCGGCATGGCCCACTACCGGGATTCGGGCTTCGAAATCATCACCTTCTAAAAACCGGCACCGGCGCCGAAACGCGCCGCCCCCTCAGCAAGGCAGCGGACATGACACCTGAAAAGCTCGGCAACCGTGCCATGAAACAGAAAATCTTCGAACTGCTCAGCGGAGATGATTTTGAGGCCGCCCTGGAAGGCATCCGGCGCTACCCGCCGCGGCAGGTTATCGGCCCTCTATTTTCCCGTTTCTACGGCGACGATATCGTTTTCTGGCGAGCCATCTCCGCCATGGGGGTGGTGGTTTCCGGCATGGCCGACGCCGGCGAAATCGAGTCGGCCCGGGTGGTGCTTCGGCGCCTGATGTGGCAGCTCAATGACGAGTCCGGCGGCATCGGTTGGGGGTGCCCCGAGGCCATGGGCGACATTACCGCCCGAAATCAGCGTCTGGCCGGGGAGTTCCACCGGATCCTGGTCTCCTATGCCATGGTCGACGGCAATTACCTGGAACACCCGATCCTCCAGCACGGCGTTCTCTGGGGGATTGGGCGCCTCGCGCATGCCCGGCCGGCCCTGATCCCCTACGCAGCGCCGTACATTGTCCCGTTTCTCCGCTCCGAGGATCCGACCCACCGCGGCCTGGCAGCTTGGGCCCTGACGCCTATCGCCGATACCCCTACAAAATCCTTGATAAAGCCGCTGGCCGATGATAACGCAACCCTAAGGATCTTTACCGGCGGTCGCCTCGTCGAGCGCACCGTGGCCGATCTCGCCCGACAAGTACTGACATAGGAACCCACCGCTCAGGAGCTGCCGTATGAACCCGTTTGCAATGATTCCCGCTTCCGCGGCGATCTTCATCGTCCTCCGCCTGGGGCTGAGATCGTCAATGCAGATCTCTGCCCAGCACCCCTGATTGACGCCGCACACGCCGGCGGACGACTTCTTTTTGCATGGGCGGACCGTCGCGGCATGTGGCGGACGCCCCATCCTTCCAAACCTCCGGTGGATCCCGGATGTCCGACGTTTATGAAACCGGCGACAAAAGATGACATCCTGACGGCTGAAGGCGTCCCTCCGGCGCCGCGGCTGCCGGATGCCGCCAGGAACGCAACAGGGCGCCAGCACCCTTGCCGGCATGCCCGCCGGAAACGTGTAAAATGACCTGCATGGAGAGCAGAGATGAGATCCGAAGCCATCTATGAATACTGCATTACAGACCATCGCCTGACGCCCACCAGAGACCAGGCGATATTCCACCGTATAGGCATGGAATCCCTATATGAAGTCGTCAAGATCATTGATGGGGTCCCCGTCTTCTTTGAGGAGCACATGGCCCGCCTGCGGCAGTCCCTCCGGCTTTCGGGCGCATCGGACGACCTCCCCGAAGCGGAAATTCTGGCCGACATCCATCGGCTGGTCCGGGCCAACGCCTGCGGACGCATCAATGTCAAGATCGTCCTGGTCGGGGGTGCAGCACGGCGGCATCTCCTCATCTACTTCATCCGATCCGAATACCCCGGCCCCGACGCATACAGCCAGGGCGTCCGGACCATCCTCTTCTCCGGAGAGCGGGAAACCCCGAACGTGAAGACCCTCAAGGACTCCTTCCGGGAGCGGGTCCGCGCGGCCCTTGCATCGGCCGGCGCCTACGAAGCCCTCCTCTTCGACAGCAGCGGCAGCATCACCGAGGGCAGCCGCTCCAACCTCTTCTTCCTCAAGGAAAGCCGCCTCGTTACCCCCCCGGGCCAGCGCGTACTGCTGG
>CAJXSB010000497.1 GCA_913060435.1 uncultured Desulfococcus sp. | reverse complement strand
TGTAGATCTCGGCCCTCCCCGCGGAAGGCTTGGGCGTGTTGATGCCGATGCGCCAGGGGCCGCCGTCGGGGCGTCGTCCCCTGGCATAGACCTCGCCGCCGATCTCCACCAGAAAATCCTCGATGCCCGCTGCTGCGATGACGGAAGCAACCTGGTCCACCCCGTAGCCCTTGGCGATGGAGGCGAGGTCGACGCTGACCGTGGCCAGGGATTTTTTCAGGGCGCCGTCCCTGGATACCGTGATGTGGCGGAAGCCGACCTCGGGCAGGAGGGCCTCGATCTCCTTCGGGTCGGGGATCCGGGGGGCAGACTTGCGGCTGCCGAAGCCCCAGAGGTTGACCAGGGGGCTGACCGTGCCGTCCCAGGCGCCGCCGGTCAGTTCGTGGAGCTCCGCTGCCACGGTCATGACCTGCAGGAAGTCGCTGGAGACGGGGAAGGGGCGGCCGACCTCGCGCATCCGGTTGAAGCGGCTGATTTCGCTCTCCGGGTCATAGGTCGACATGCTCTGGTTGATCTCGGCCAGGCGCCGGTGGATCGCAGCCTCCAGTCCGCTGGTGTCGGCCTCCGTCACCACGGTGATATGAAAGGTGGTGCCCATGGTCTTTCCTTCCAGCATCACCTCTTTTTTTCCGCCGCCGCTGCAGGCGGGGGCAAAGAGCATCGCCATCAGCACCATCAGGCCGAGGGGGATATAGCCGAATTTTGTCATATTCTCATCCTCGTTCATTCCGAATGGGGGTTGGTAAAAGGACTCAACGTCGAGTTTCATCGGTCGGTGAACACCTCATATCCATCGCATGAACGAATCTCGATGGTTGAGGATATGAGCTGACAGCCTCATATCTGTATTTCGGGCAAAATTCAAATCCGCTGGCGTAACAGAGAGAAGGGCTGCAAGACGAACCGGGGCGGGCGGTGTGCCGTGGGAGAAGGCGTGCGGCGCTGGTACCGGTACGTCCAACGGCCGGGCTATCCCTCGTAGGCGGCCTCGATGCGCTCCCGGTAGCGATCGAGGACCGCCCGGCGCTTGAGTTTCATGGTCTGGGTCAGCATGCCGTTTTCCAGGGAAAAGTCCTCGTCAAGAAGGATCAGGTGTCTGGGGATTTCGTAGTCTCCGAACTTTCCATGGAGAAATCCGGCGACCGCCCGGGCGGCGGATTCCGGCGTCAGCTCCGGCGGGAGTGCTCTGCTGCCGGGGGCGCCGGTCTGCCGCAATCTCCATGCCCGGTAGACAGACGCATCACCGGCCATGAGGCAGACGTTGCAGGGGCGCCCCTCGCCGTAGATCATGGCATTCAACACCCACGGCAGCAGCTTGATCTCCTCCTCGATGGCCGCCGGGAAGACGTATTTGCCGTTATCCAGCTTGTACTGCTCCTTGATCCGGCCGGTGATGAAGAGGTATCCGTCCGGGTCGAGCCGGCCGCGGTCCCCGGTCCGCAGCCCGCCGTCGCTGGTGAACGCTGCTGCGGTGGCCTCGGGGAGGTTGTGGTATCCCTTCATGACGTTGGGGCCGTAGACGATGATTTCCCCGTCCGCAGCCGCATCAGATCCGAAATCCCTGTCGATGACGACGCGCACCTTGTCGAGGGGGCGTCCGACACTGCCGGGCCGGTTGGCAGACGGGCCGTTCATGGTGACGGCGGGCGACGTCTCCGTCAGGCCGTAGCAGTCATAGACCGGAATCCCAATGTCTGCGAAGAAATGACCGATTTCGACATTCATGGTGGCGCTGCCCGAGATGGCCCCGTGGAGCCTACCGCCCAGCTTCCGGCGGATTTTTCGAAAAACCAGCCGTTCGGCAACCATGAGTTTTGTCCGAGTCCAGAGGGGTGGCGCCGCTCCCTTGGCTGCGAGCCGCCGCCGGGTTTCGGCAGCTGCGACGCCCATGGTGAAAAGCCGCCGGGCCAGGCCGCCCCGGCGGTGAACCTCCTGCCAGAGGGCGTTGTAGATCCGGTTGAAGACCCTGGGGACGCCGAAGAGAAACGTCGGCCGGGCCAGGGCCATATCCGATGCAATGGTGGCGGTTCCCCCGATAAAGGCGATGGAGCCGCCGAGCATGGCAAAGAGATAGAGCTCGGCGGTCTGGCCGAACGAGTGGGCCCACGGCAGGATCGAAAGGCTCCGGTCCCCGGCGTTCAGGTGGGGATACCGCTTGAATCCGGCAAGGATGTTGCTGGTGAAGTTGCCGTGGGTGAGCACGACGCCCTTGGGGCTGCCCGTAGTCCCCGAGGTGTAGATCAGTGCGGCGGCATCCTGGGGCGCCGGTCGGACGGCGGGGACGGGACGGGATGCGCCGCGCTTTTCCAGAGCGGCCATGCTGCCTTTGCCGGCTGCCGGCCCCGAGGGCCCGTCGATGAAGAGAAGATGTTCCAGGGCCGGCACCTCGGTTCGGAAACCCTCCACCGCCCGGCGCACCTGGTCATTGGCCGCGAAGAGCACCCGGATGCCGCTGTCCTGAATGATGTGGCGCCAGACATGGCGCAGCTCCTTCTCGTACATGGGGACGAAACGGGCGCCGAGGCCATAGGCCGCAAATGCGGTGATGGCCCACTCGGCCCGGTTGTCGGCGATGATCCCCAC
>CAJXSB010000496.1 GCA_913060435.1 uncultured Desulfococcus sp. | reverse complement strand
TGGCGTTCTGCTCCACCAGGAAGATGGTGGTGTTGCTCTCCTGGTTGATCTGCCGGATGATATCGAAAATCTGCCGGATCACCAGGGGGGCGAGCCCCAGTGAGGGTTCATCCAGGAGCAGCAGCTTGGGTTTGGCCATGAGGGCCCTCGAGATGGCGAGCATCTGCTGCTCGCCGCCGCTCAGGGTGCCGCCGGCCTGGTTCCGCCGCTGGGCCAGGATGGGAAACAGCTCGAAGATGTACTCCATGTCCCGCTGGATGCCCTCCTTGTCGTCCCGGAGGAAGGCGCCCATGTCGAGGTTTTCGGAAACGGTCAGAAAGGGAAATATCCGCCGGCCTTCGGGGACCTGGCAGACGCCCATCCGGACGATCTGGTCGGGGCTCGTGGCATGGATCGGCTCGCCCATGAAGGTGATCTCGCCGCTCCGCGGGGGAACAATGCCGGAGATGGACATGAGCGTCGTGGTCTTGCCGGCGCCGTTGGCGCCGATCAGCGTGATGATTTCACCCTCGGAAATGTCAATGCTGACCCCCTTCAGTGCCTGAATATTGCCGTAGTACGTCTTGATGTTCGAGAGCTTAAGCATCGATGTCCTCTCCGAGATATGCCTTGATGACGACGGGGTTGTTCTTGATCTCCTCCGGGGTGCCCTGGGCGATTTTCTTGCCGTAGTCCATGACGAAGATGCGATCGGAAAGGCTCATGACGAGCTTCATGTCGTGCTCGATGAGCAGGAGGGAGATCTTTTCCTCATCCCGGATTCTCAGAATCAGCTCGTCCAGCTCCTTGGTCTCCTGGGGGTTCATGCCGGCGGCAGGTTCGTCCAGAAGGATGAGAAACGGGTCCGTGGCCATGGCCCGGGCGATCTCCAGCCGACGCTGGGCCCCATAGGGGAGATTCTTGGCGAATTCGTTGACGTACGAGGCCAGGCCGATCTTCTGCAGGATCACATAGCTGGCATCCACCACATCCTGCTCCTCCCGACGGGTGCGGGGCGACCGGAAAACAGCCCCGGCAATGCCGCTGTGGGTGCGGCAGTGGCGGCCGATCATGACGTTTTCCAGGACGGTCATGTTCTGAAACAGGCGGATGTTCTGGAAGGTTCGGGCCATCCCCTTTTCCGTGACGTGGTTGGGCTTGATCCCGTTGATCCGCTCCTGGTCGGGGCTGCCGTCCCGGGAGATCAGCACATCTCCGGACGTGGGATTGTAGATGCCGGTGACGCAGTTGAAGAACGTGGTCTTGCCGGCGCCGTTGGGGCCGATCAGGGCCGCGATCTCCCCCTGCTTCACATCCAGGTCGACATGGTCGAGGGCGCGGAGCCCCCCGAAATCCATGGTCAGTTTTTTGACTTCTAATATCGGTTCCATTGGATCTTGATCCCCATTTCGCTATTTCTGGGCCTTGAATTGATAGGAGCGCCGGATGCCGGTGATGATGCCCTGGGGCCGGAAGACCATCATGATGACCATGATGGCGCCGAACATCAGCATCCGGAAGTCGGAAAAGGCCCTCAGGTATTCCGGAAGAAGGATCAGGATGAAGGCGCCGATGATCACCCCGATGATCGATCCCATTCCGCCCAGTACGACGATGGAGAGGATGATGGCCGATTCGAGGAACGTGAAGCTGGCCGGATTGATGAAGGTGGTCTTGGCCGCGAAGATCACCCCGACCATGCCCGCCCATGTGGCGCCAAGGGCGAAGGCGGTGAGCTTGGTCCGGGTCTTGTCGATGCCCATGGCCTGGCAGGCGATCTCATCCTCGCGCAGGGCGATCCAGGCCCGCCCGATGCGGGAGTTCTGGAGCCGGTTGACGACGAAGACGGTGAAGATGACCAGTCCGATCATCAGGAAATAGATGTAGACCGTCGCTGCCTCGAGGGACATGTCGACGCCGAAAAAGCCGGGTCGGGGGATGTTGGCGATGCCGCTGGGGCCGAAGGAGAATTCGTTCCAGTTTTCCAGAATCAGCCGGATGATCTCCCCGAAGCCGAGGGTGACGATGGCCAGGTAGTCCCCCCGGAGCCGGAGCACGGGAAAGCCCAGAAGAATCCCGAAGAGTGCACCGAGCATGGCCCCGATGGGCAGGGCGACCCAGAATCCGACCCCGAAGTGATAATTGAGCAGGGCGTAGCTGTAGGCCCCGACGGCGTAGAACGCGACATACCCCAGGTCGAGCAGGCCGGCCAGGCCGACAACGATGTTGAGCCCCAGCCCCAGCACCACGTAGATGAGCGCCGTCGTCATGATATTGGTCTGGTAGGTCGAGAAGACAAAGGGAAACAGGGCGGCGACCAGGCCCACGATGACCAGGGCCGGGACGAAAATTTTTGGCTCCTCCACGAGACGCTGGCTGAAGGCTTTCTTCTCCGGCGCGTCTTCCGCCGCCGCACCGCCCATCTCCTTTCGCCGAAGGAGGAAGCGCCAGAGGAGGGAGAGAAAGAAGCTGCCCACACCGACAAATGCCATATTGTGCCACCGCCACTGGATGACCTCTTCGATCGGGTTGACGCGGATGACCATGATGGGAAAGGTCAGCATCATGAACCAGAGTGAGACGACGACGGACTGTTTGATTTCTTCGAATTTGC
>CAJXSB010000495.1 GCA_913060435.1 uncultured Desulfococcus sp. | reverse complement strand
TCCCCTGTGCCGGCGCATCCAGTGAAAAGCAGTAATGCCGCTGTCAGTATCCACCTGATCCGGACCGCGTTGCCGCGGCAGCTCTGTTGCTTCATCCTTTCCTCCGCGCTGTTTCCAGGGCACCTCGGCAGCCTTATTCCGCCGCTTCGGTTTATGCCCATGCTATGATATATTGAGCGAAACGAATCTTGATTCGCACCCGGATGCACCCGCCAAACGGTCAGGTCCGAAAAGGAGCGATGCGCTCTGATCCCGATGTGGTGCATGTCAAGTTATAGTAGGGCATTATCAACTTAGCGTCAATGCCTCCCGGGCAGGGTGGATGAATATCCGCCAGAGACTGGACAGACATGATGCCGGAAACTGCTGCGGCGGCTGGAGGGCCTGGTACAAGTATCCGCCAGCCCTTGTGCCGAGCTGAAAACAGGGCGGCAGGCCCTGTGGGGGTTGGGGACGAACCCGATGAAGCGGATAGCCTGAGAGAGGAAGCCGTCAACGCCTGGAATCGAAAAAAAGTCTGACCGATGCTTGACAAGAATGCGCTTTTACCGTCATAGCCGATAGGAAATCAGAGAAATTCGGCAAACACATGGAGCCCCTGAGAGCCTGTTTGAAAAGTCTCATTTTTTTTAAAAGGGCGCTTTTCAAACAGGCTCTGAAAGAATTTTTTGGGGACATCCTGCTTCTATCAAACGCTGTTTTTTGGGCTAACGCTGCTTTTGGGTGGTACGATAATGAAAATTCTGATTGTGGAAGACGAACCGATATCTCGGCGTGTGCTGGAAGTGAATCTCGTCGGATGGGGCTATGATGTCACGCACGCCACCGACGGCCATGAAGCATTGGAAATGCTGCAGTCTCCGGATGCGCCAACCCTGGTCATATCGGACTGGATGATGCCCCGCATGGACGGTTTGACCCTCTGCCGGAAGATTCGGCAAATGCATGTTGCATGGTACATCTATGTGATCCTCCTGACGGCGAAGGGGGCAAAGGCCGATGTCATCCAGGGGCTGGAGGCCGGTGCGGACGACTTCCTGACAAAGCCCTTCAACCGGGAGGAGCTCAAATACCGCACCCGAACCGGAGAGAGGATCACCAACCTGGAGCGCCGCATCCGCGAACTCGCCAACACCGACGACCTGACGGGGGTGTCGAACCGGCGGGCATTCATGGAGATCATGTCCATGGAAATGGCCCGGTCGCGCCGGAGCGGAACACCCTTGTCTTTTATACTGACCGACATCGATCGTTTCAAGCGGATCAACGACACCTTCGGTCATCAGGCCGGCGACCGGGTCCTTCAGCACTTCGCCGACATATTGTCCGCCTCCATAAGGCCCTATGACACCATTGGACGCTACGGCGGCGAAGAGTTCGTCGTCTGCCTCCCGGGGACGGATCTGCCTCAGGCGGAATCCATCGCCGAAAGGATGCGAATGAATACGGAAAAAGCGCCGTTCATGGCGTTGGAAGGATCAGAGGCGCTTTGTGTCACGGCCAGCTTCGGTGCAGCCGTCTACACCGGCAACCCACTCGATACAATCGATCTCTTTATCAAGCGCGCGGATGACGCCCTCTATCAGGCCAAGCACGAGGGGAGAAACCGCGTGCGTCTGCAGCGGGAGGGATAGGCAGCGCCAATCAATGCTCGCCGCCGTTTGAACCGATCGGCACCATTGAATACCTTGAAATTGTCGAGATCGACATAGATGAGGCTGGAGGGGATGCCGCCGCCGGCACGGCGGTTGACCTCCTGCTCGATGGCCACGTTCCCCGGCAGCCCGGTGAGGGGATTGGCTCCCATGGCGATCTGGACCTGCATTTCGTCATCAGCAGGCCGATGGGCCTCCGGTCTTCCGTCACGACCACCACGCTGCTCATCGGCGGGCGATCGACCAGCATCTACCGGACGTCGCGGACAAGGGTCTCTCTGGTCACCGAAGGCGCTTCCTTGACCAGCTGCGCTATCGGCGTGCTGCATTTCACCTCGCTGGGCCGTCGTTTATGAAAGTGCGCCGAGAGGTTCAGCTCATGCGGCGTCTCGGGCTTCGGATCCGACGCCCGACCGATGCATTTCCCCTGGCCGTAATCCACATCCATGGACATGATGGCGCCCATCTCCGTCGGGGTTTTAATGCCTTCGGCGGTGATATAGAGGCCCAGTTTCCGGGCCAGGGTGATGAGGCTCTCCACCATGGCCCGCTTGATGGGATTGAAGTCGATATCCCGGACCAGGGACGGCGCGATCTTGATGAAGTCGGGTTTGATCTGGGAGAGGGTCCGGAGACTGGCATTGCCGTCACCTACACCGCTCAGGGCGACGGCGATCCCGGCAGATTTAAGGGCCTCCACCTGATCGATCATCAGGCCGATGTCCTTGGGATCCTCGATTTCAGGAATCTGCACCACCAGGTTTTCCAGGGAGATGCCGAATTTTTCGGCGACCTCGATAATGCGGCTGCTGCGCCCGGCGCTGTCGAAGGTTCCGGGCGGCACCGGCACGAAAAGACGCTGCCTGGCCCCAATAGCCCCCAGCCGCTCCAGCGCTGCGCTGCAAAGGCTCGCCGCCAGCGTCTGGAGCTTGTCGCCGTCGGCC
>CAJXSB010000494.1 GCA_913060435.1 uncultured Desulfococcus sp. | reverse complement strand
TCCCGGAAGATGACGGGCGAGGGCTTTTCGACAGTGGTCGATCTGCCGCAGCAGGGCGTCCGCTTCGGACCGCCGCTCCCGGATGCCGGCGGTCTGGTCCGCCAGCGCCCGGTGGCGCCGGAGCCATCCCTGCATTTCCCGGGGGGAGAGCGGGGTGATGGATGCACCGTGCCAGAGCCGGGCCCAATCCTTGCGGATCTCGGCATCCTTCGATGCAAGGGCCTCGATTGCGGCGGACGCCTCCCGCTGCCGCGCGGTGAGGCGCTCCTGTTCCGCAAGGAGGGAGGCCTTGGCGGCCACCCGCTCCGCTTCCCGCCGGAGCCGGTCGGCCAGGTCGTCGGCCTTGCGGACCTGCGATTCATACCTGTCCGCCGCCGGCGTGTCCGTCAGCGGAGCGCCCGCCTCCCACGCCGACCGGATCTTCCCCCAGGCCCCGTCCCGAGATGCTCTGGCAGCGGCGAGATCCGCCTCGGTGGGGATGTCGCCCGAGAGGGTCATCCTCCGCAGTTCGGCGTCGATGTCGCCAAGGCGCCCGGCCAGGGCTTCCGCCGTTTCCCGCTGCCGGGTCATTCGGTCTTCCACCGCCTTGAAGCGGCCTTCAAAGGCCTCGACGGTTTCCAGCGAGGGCAGGGGCAGCCGTTCCAGGGCATCGGGCGTGCCTTTCCAGAGCGGGAGTTTCGTGACGGCGATGTCGAGTTCGGCCGCCATCGCCGCGATCTCCATGCACAGGGCCCGATGCCGGGATTCCAGGTCTCTGAAGGATGCCGCTTCCGCCAGATCCGCCTTGAGCTCGGCCAGTTCCGCAGGCGGCGGCAGTACGGCCAGCGCGTCCTTCAGCCGGTCTGTCCGCCGGGCCAGTTTTGCGATCTCCTCGCCGATGCCGGCCATGCGGGCCTGGAGCCGCTCGTATCGGCCTGTCAGCTCCTGAATTTGAATGATCGCAGGTTTTGCCACCCGGAGATGATGGGCTTTTTCCAGGGGGATGTCCCGACCCAGGGTGTTGAGCCGTTCGCGTGCTTCACGGCGGGCGCTGGAGAGGAGCCCTTCGAGGCGCAGGCGATCGGATGCCGCCTTCTGGATGCTGCCGGCCTCCTGAAACAGGTCGGCGACGGCATCGCCGTTGTCGAGGATGGCCGTCGGTACGGACAGGCCTTCGAGCTCCTTCTGGATGGCGTTTATCCGCTGCCGGGATCGGTAGGCCCTGCTTTCGGCGATGCGGAGGGCTTCGACGGCGGAGAGGTGGCGTTCACCGAAATCATCGGGCAGCAGTACGGCTGTTTTGAGGGGGGCATGCCGCTGGGTCAGCTCCGTGCGCCGGGCCATGGCCGGCAGGGCGTCCCGGATGCGCATCAGCCGGTTCCGGCGCCGGGTCTCCTGCACCAGCTCCGCTTCGAGGCTGGCTTTCCGGTCGAGGGCCTCGCGCAGGGCGGTGTCGTGGGTGAGCCAGGCCTGGCCCGGAAGCTGGGCATCCCGCTGGGCTTTGCGCAGCTGCTGGAGCTGTGACAGGCCGGCGTTGATGGCGGGCTTCTGGGCGGCGGGCTTGAAGAGGGTTTCGGCCTCGGCATTGAGGTCAAGGAGAACCCGGCGAAAATCCGCGATGCCGGCGCCGGCGGCAAAGAGGATTTCACCGGCGTCCCCGGCGCCTTCGAGGATGGCCTTTCCGCCGGCCACCAGACCGGCGTGGTCGATGCCGAACATGGTGGTGAAGAGTGCTTCATCCATGCCGCCCAGGGTGCGCCGAAGGCGTCTTTCCTCCACCACGGCGGCGTCATCCGGACCGCGGAGGGTATGGCGCCGGCCTTTTCGGCGGATGACCTCCAGCCTGCTGCCGCCCTGCTCCTCGAGGCATGCGCCGATGCGCAGCCGGGCGTAGGGATGGATGAAATCATCCGAAGTGCGGGTCGGAATGCCGAAAAATACCTGGCGCAGCGCCCGCAGCGCCGAGCTTTTCCCGGCCTCGTTGGGCCCGTAGATCAGATGGAGCATCGGGTCGGTGCCGCCAAAATCCAGGGTCGTGTCCGTGAACGGTCCGAAGGCGATCAGGTCGAGTCGCAGCAGCCTCATCCGTCACCGCCGCGGCCGATGAGGCGCCTGAGGAGCAGCGGCCGGACCTCCGCCACCAATTCCGAGAGGATTTCGGGGGTGTCGAGACCAGGGAGCTCGAGGGCGTCTCGGACCGGTTTCGGCACCTTTTTGAAAAGATCGGAGATGACGGCCGCCATCTCCGCGGCGAGGGTCGGATCTGCTGCGGCCTGGCCGGCGATCTCCAGGAGCTCGCCGACCGGCCCGTCGGGGATGCCCTCCTTGTCCGCCGGCAGTGCGGTGCGCATCTCGACCGACTCCAGCCACAGCGATCCGCCCCCGGCGTCGAAGAGGTCGAGGCGGAGCTGGTTGAGCCATTTTTCCGGGTCCCCGGAGAGGGCGTCATGGGCGGCGGAGCGGCCGGAGAGGACCAGCCGGGCGGCCATGGGGCGGCCCCCGTTTTCCGAAAGGCAGCCGAGCGCCGCCGCACAGGACTTCGAGACGGCGTCGTAGGCGTCGTCGGCGTCCTCGACATCGACTTCGACCCGCTCCCAGCGGATGCGGTCGAGCCGGAGGAA
>CAJXSB010000493.1 GCA_913060435.1 uncultured Desulfococcus sp. | reverse complement strand
GGGTCGGCCGGATGCCCGAGGTCCTGGCGGACGCCAGATTCTGCCCGATGCACCGGAAGGCCAGGCCGTAGTATGACCGGATGACCTTGGAGAGGAGCAGGTAGGTGGCGAACATGAGGCCGATGATCATGTAGTAGAACGGGAGGCTCGATGTGCCTTCAAAGAAATAGGCGCACCGCAGGCCCAACGGCCCCCGGGTCAGCACCTCCCACTTGATGACCAGGCCCATGATGGCCAGCCCGATGAACCAGGTGAAGCAGATGGCGAACATGCCCCGCAGGCGGAGGCTGACGATGCCGGTGAGAACCCCGAGGATTCCCGAGAAGAGGGCCCCGATGAAGATGGTCACGAACGGGGTGATGCCGAACGTGTTGGAGACGATGGCGGACGCATAGCCGCCCAGCCCCACGAAGGCCGCGAAGCCGAAGTTGACGATTCCCAGGTAGCCGGCGCTGAAATCAAAGGCGACGGCCAGCCCGCCCACGATGGCGGCGGCGATCAGCCACCGGATCAGGTAGTCCTGGTTGAAGGGCGGGATCATGGGCAGCAGCAGCAGAAGCGCCAGGCCGCACGCCCCCAGGGGGGTGATGGAAAGTTTATCCAGCAGTTGCCGATAACCGCTATTGGAGGAGCTGTCTTTGGATTGCATTGCAAAACCTTTCTATTGTTCCCAAACGGTCCGGACCTTGGTCTCGAAAATCCCGTAGGGCTTGAAGATCAGAATGAACGAGATGAGAATCATGGGGATGACGTTGTCCCATCCCTCTCCGAAATACGTGCGCGTCAACACCTGAAACAGCGCGACGATAAAGCCGCCCGGGACGGCGCCGGCAACATTGCCGAAGCCCACGAGGATAATGATGAACCAGGAGTTGTAGAGTGGGGCGAGGCCCACCGTTGGGTAGGACGGAAACATGAAAAGGAGGCTGCCGCCGGCCAGGGCCGCAAAGCCGCAGGCCAGCGCAAAGGTGATGGTGTGAACGCCGTTGACCGAAATGCCGACCATGCCCGCCCCTTTCTCGTCCTGGGCCACGGCGCGGATCATTTTGCCCAGGGTGGAGAATTTGATGAGCGCCCAGAAGACCAGCATGGCGATCATGGCGATAAACACGACCACGATGCGATCGACGCTGATATAAACGCCGAAAATCCTGGCGGCCGGAATGTCCCAGAAATTGACGATCCCCTTGAAGGTATTGCCGAAGATCAGCATATGGGCGTTCATCATGATCACCGAGAGGCCGATGGTGATCAGAAAACAGTTCAACAGCCAGTTGTCGCGGTTTCGCTTCCGGAGCTGGGCGAAGATCAGCTTGTCGGTGACCACCCCGGCGACGGCGCCGACGACCACGGCGCCGACGATGCCCAGCAGGGGGGTGATGAATGCGAGGAAGGCGTTGGGATTTTTCTGCAGATAGAGCTTTAACGGGTGAATAATGTAATAGGCGCTCAGGGAGCCGAGCATAAAGTATTCGCCGTGAGCGAAGTTGGAGATGTTCATGACGCCGAACAGCAGCGCCACCCCCACCGCCATCAGCGCCCACATCCCGCCGGTGACAAAGGTGTTGACCAGGATATAGGGGCCCTTGTGGGCCGCGGCGATGAGTGCAATGGCGATGGCTGACAGGATCGTGATCCCCCCGGTCGACTTGCACCAGTCTATGACTGCTTTGATATCGGATTCCTTCATATTCTTTCCTCAGGTCTCATGCCTCAGCATGTCTTGTGTTTGTCGGTCACGCACCCAGATAAATTTTTCTGACGTGCTCGTCGGAAATCAGGTCCGCGCTCTGGCCCTCCAGAACGATCCTGCCCTTTTCCACGACATAGGCCCGCTCAGTGAACTGGAGCGTCTTCGTGACGTTCTGCTCCACCAGCAGGATGGTCACCCCCATGCTGTTGAGCACGCGGAGGGATTCGAAAACCTCATTGGTCACCTGGGGCGCCAGACCGAGGGAGGGCTCATCGACCAGCATCAGCGTCGGCTCGGACATCATGCCCCTGGCGATGGCCAGCATCTTCCGTTCCCCCCCGCTGAGAGTGCCGGCAAACTGGGATGTCCGCTCTTCGAGCCGCGGAAAGAGTTCATAGACGAACTCGAGGCGCTTGGTACGACGGCTTTTATCCTTCTGACTGTAGGCCCCCATCTCGAGGTTCTCGAAGACGGTCATCCCGGTGAAGAGGTTCAGCTCCTCGGAGATATAGCTGATGCCCTCCCGGCAGTTTTGATGGCATTCCCGTCCGGCAATGTCCTCTCCCCTGAACTTGACGTCCCCTTTGCTGGGGGTGAGCGCCCCCGCGATGGTCTTCAACGTCGTCGATTTGCCGGCGCCGTTGGGGCCGATCAGGGCGACGAACTCTCCCTGGTCGATATTCAAGGACATGTTCCAGAGGATATTGAGAAACCCATATCCCGCATTCATATCTTTGATTTCGAGCAGCACGATCATTCCCCCTTTTCTGAAATTTTACACGTCTCGAGCTCTTCACCCAGATAGGCCTCGACCACGCAGGGGTCCTGGGCAACCCTCAGGGTGGGTCCCTCGGCGATCTTGTTGCCGAAATTGAGCACCGCCAGCCGGTCGCAAAGGTTCATGATGACC
>CAJXSB010000492.1 GCA_913060435.1 uncultured Desulfococcus sp. | reverse complement strand
ATTTATGCCCAAAACCGCCATCTATCCCGGCTCTTTCGATCCGGTCACCAACGGCCACCTCGACATCATCCAGCGGGGCCTCGAGATCTTTGACAGGATCATTGTCACCATTCTTTGCAACCCCGCCAAGACAAGCCTTTTTACCGTTGACGAGCGGGTGGAGATGCTCAAGGAGAGCCTCTCGTCCCTGTCCAGCGTTGAGATCGATGTCTTTCACGGCCTCCTGGTGGACTATGCCCGCCAGCGCGAGGCCGATGCCATTCTGCGCGGGATGCGCGCCGTGTCGGACTTCGAGTATGAATTTCAGATGGCCCTCATGAACCGGAAGCTGAACCGGGACATCCAGACGGTCTTCATGATGACCGGCCTCCGCTGGATCTTCACGAGCTCCACCATCATCAAGGAGGCCGCCAAATTCGGCGGAGACATCGAGGACATGGTGCCTCCCCTGGTCAACCGGAAGTTGAAGGAGAAAAACGGCTTCATCAAAACGACGTAGCGCGCCCGGCCTCCCTCCTGAGCACCGGGTCGTACCTCGACGCAGGTAGACGCCTGAACGCCTTTCCGCCAACCGCAATCCGGATGATACCCCATGGACCTCTGGCAGCTCCACATCTTCTGCAAGGTCATCGACCTGAAAAGCTTCTCCAAGGCCGGAAGCGTCGTTCACCTCTCCCAGCCGACGGTCAGCAGCCATATCAAGGATCTGGAGGCCTATTTCGAATGCCGGCTGATCGACCGGATGGCCAAGGAGGCGGTCCCCACAAAGGCCGGAGAGCTGCTCTATGGGTATGCGCGGAAACTGATCGCCCTCAAGGAGGAGACGGAAGCCGCCATGGCGGAGTTTCACGGACGCCTCAAGGGGCGTCTCGTCGTCGGCGGGTCGACGATCCCCGGCGTCTATATTCTGCCGCGGATGATGGGCGCCTTTGTGGCGGCCTACCCCGAGGTCACTACGGCCATCCGCATCGGCGATACGGAGAGCATCATCCAGGAGATCGCCGCCGGACTCCTGGAGGTCGGCATCGTGGGAGCAAAATCCGGGCTCAAGCAGATTCAGCAGGAACCCTTTGTCGAGGATGAACTCTGCCTCATCGTACCCGTCGGGAACCCGTGGATAAAGACCGGCGAAATCCGCCTGGCCGAGCTGAAGGCCGTTCCTTTCATCATTCGGGAGGCGGGATCGGGTACACTGGCATCCATCGAAAAAAATCTGGGCCGGGTTTCGAGCAGCATCGATCAGTTGAGCGTAGTCGCAGAGATGGGCAGCACCGCCGCCGTCATCCAGGGGATCAAAGGAGGGATCGGTGTTTCCATCCTTTCACGGATGGCCGTTGCCGAGGATATCGCGGCGGGAACCCTGATGGCCGTCAGCGTCCGGGGGCTCTCCATGAAGCGATATTTCTACCTGACCTGCCATCGCCGGAAAACCCTTTCACCCCTGTCGCGGACCTTCCTCGATTTCCTCCAGCGGCAAATCTCCGACTGATCTGGAATACCGTTGACGGATAGACGGCCCCGCCGGCATCCTTGCCGAAAGTCTTTCCAGCAGGTAGACGAGCATGAACCCCACGAACGCCGCCAGCAGCGCCGCCGCCGTATAGGGCGGAAGCCCCGTCGACTCGAGGTAGCCTGCAGGAAGGGTGTTCTGCCACAGGAGCGGCTTCACCTTCCCATGTGACGTGACGTAGGTTTCGACGACAATTTTCCAGGGCCAGACCTTGTTCAGGGAGCCGATCATCAGTCCGGTCAGCATGGCGATGGTCGGTGCATGCCACCGTCTGAGGGTCCAGTTGAGCAGATGGGAGAACGAAAGGATGCCGATGCCGCAGCCGCAGCCGAAAACAGCGATGACGGAGAGGTTGAAATCACGGATGGCCGTAAAAATGTACTCGTATTTCGACAGCAGGACCAGGATGAAGCTTCCGGAGATCCCCGGAAGGATCATGGCGCAGATGGCGATCATGCCGGACAGGAAGACAAAGCCCAGCGTTTCCGGGGTCTGGGCCGGAACGGCGACGGTGATGTAGTAGCCCAGCAGGACGCCGAGCCCCCCCAGGCCCAGGACGGCGGGAGACCGGGCTCCGATCCGCCGGCCCACGGCCAGAATGGATGCAACGATCAAACCGAAGAAAAATGCCCAGACCAATACGGGGTATCGCCCGAGCCAGAAGAGAATCACGCGCGAAAAGATCAGGATCGAAGTGGCGATGCCGGCCAGCAGGACCGCCAGGAACGTCCCGTGGACATGGCGCCAGAACGCCGCGAAATCCCATCGCGACAGAAGCGCGGCCGCCCGCCGGTCAAAGGAGCGGATCGACAGGATCAGCTCCTCATAAATGCCTGAGATAAATGCGATGGTTCCGCCGGACACACCCGGCACCGCATCCGCGGCGCCCATGGCAATGCCTTTGAGGTACAAGAGGATGAATGATGGCATCATTGTCACAGACTCCAGGGGATCGGTATTGGTTATTCCTTTTTCCAGCCATGCTCGCCGAGCAGCTTGACAAATCGGCACCCCCCGAGGCTGGTCTGGCGGACGCCCCCATCGTCCTTGACCAGCCGGATCAGATCCTGGGTGTACTGATCCCCGACGGGGATGACCATCCG
>CAJXSB010000491.1 GCA_913060435.1 uncultured Desulfococcus sp. | reverse complement strand
GGCTCGTCCGGTTCCGCATGATGGCCGGGCAGGTGGCCCTCAAGTACGGGGCCACCGCCACCTTCATGGCCAAGCCCTTCGACGACAAGACCGGCTCCGGCGCCCATTTCCATTTCCACGTGGCCGACGCCGAAACCGGAAAGAACCTTTTCCCCCTGAACGGCGGCGGGAAGGATCTCAAGGGGCTCCAGCTCTCGGAGACCGCCATCCATTATGTGGGCGGCCTCCTCAAGCACATCCGCGCCATCACCGCCGTCGCCTCCCCCAATATCAACTGCTACCGGCGCATCCAGAGCGGAGAGTTCGTCTATTCGGCAGCCTCCGGCTATACCTGGACCCCCGCATATGCCTCCTACGGGGACAACAACCGGACCCAGCTTTTCCGCTGTCCGGCCCCCAACCGGTTCGAAGACCGTTCACCCTCGGCGATGGTCAACCCCTACCTCCTCATGGCCGCCCAAATCGCCGCAGGGCTGGACGGGATTCGGAACCGGATCGACCCCGGCGATGCCATCATCGGGGAAAACGTCTGGAACCTGTCCCATGAAAAGCGCCGGGAGCGGGGGATGATCCTGCTGCCCCAGAACCTCATGGAGGCGGTGGAAGCCCTGGAGGCGGACGAGGTGGTCCGGGCAGGTCTCGGCCCCATCGCAGACGAGTTCATCCGCCTCAAGAAGGCCGAGTGGTCCGAGTTCATGCGCCACGTCACCCCCTGGGAGGTGGAGCGGTATCTGACCTATCTATAAATCGCCACTTCCTTGGGATCGTCCCGCCCCGGCGCAGGGCTGCCTCGCGCCGGGGCGTTTCCATTGCTCGTTGTGCTGGAGTTGATCTGGGTGCTGGCCTCGGCCTATGATGTTTCAAAATCTGAGATCCTGGATTCACTCCGAGATCTCATAGGCATGTCGATTTTAAAATGTGAGCATCCATCATTGCTGCAGCAGTTCATATCCGCTGCGTACGGAAATACCGTTGACCTTTCCGATCTTTTGATTGCCCATGCCGCCAAGGCAAATGGCTGTGAAACGCTCCTGACCTTTGACACGTGCGCTTCTCGATATGAAGTGTTCAAGCTTGTGCTCTGGCGATAGATCGAATATCCTAAAGAAAGGGTCAAGGCAAATCAAAGAACTGATCCGTTTCCAGAAGTTCTGTATATCTTGCGACCAGTTCTTTTAAATCATCAGGACCACCTAAAAAAACCCAATCATCGATCGCACCGCGGAAACAGAAACGTTCGGCCACGAATTTGCGGTGTTTCTTGTCAACCAAATGAAATCTCAGCATGGCCGTATAGCGTTGATCCGCAGCACGGACAATCGCACTCATGGCTTCATCGGCGGTTACACCAGAACGAAGAGGGATATGTTTCAAGAAATCGTCCAGTATGCCTTTAAGCTCCCCAAGATCGGCATCTGATTCATAGATGGTAATGTATTCGTCTTTGCAATCCACGCGATAGCGCTTTGAACGTTTTCGCTGTTTCACATTCTTCTCGACGAGATTTTTTTCGATATCCGTAATGATTTTGGGGCGTCTCTTCCGCAAAAAAACCTGTGCATTTTCTGGGTGTTCATAGATTTCATACCCTTCAGGAATACGTTCAACCGCTTTGCCTTTCCCAGTTTGCTTCAACGAGAAAAAGTATCGAGGTTTTCCTGTTTTGGTTCTTCCTTCATGAAGATAGTATGTTTTCCCAGTCCGATTCGTATGTTGAACCGTCATCGTTGTCTCGCTTGTTCTATCATTGGGTAAAATGGCTCATCGCGGATCCGTCTAAAAATGCGAAGCATCCGGACGATCCAAGGTTGTCGGTCTATCCCGGGTTCGGGTGGATGTTGTTGATGACTGGCCTTCCGAATATCATGATTGCAGGCTTTAAAAAAGCGGGGATTGGGGCGAAGCCGTTGCCGGAGGGATTTCGGTCACGGCAGACTCCGGGACATGCACTGCAGGGATCGGGCAGCGACAGGTTCCGGGGATCCTGCAGGATGGTGTTGAAGATTGGAAAGGGGTATAGTATGTGGCTGTCGCTGTTCGAATCCGGGTTTGCGCCGGAAATCTCCTTCCGCCGGATCGGGGAAAGGATGCCGAAAACGTCCAATGGTATGGGAAAAATATTTTTAGACCTTGCAATAATCTTGGTTCGCTGTATATTGCCGGAACAGGAAAAACACCATGAACGCCAAGACCCCCCCAGGAAACCTCTACATCGTCGCCACCCCCATCGGCAATATGGACGACATCACCCTCCGCGCCCTTAAAGTATTGGGGAAAGTACAGGTGGTTGCCGCGGAAGACACCCGAAATACCGCCAGGCTGCTTTCCTATCACGGAATCGGGGCACCCCTGGTCTCCTGTCACGAGCACAACGAGGACGACCGGGCCGCAGGGCTCCTGGCACGGCTTTCCGCCGGGGAGGACGTCGCGCTGGTCTCCGACGCCGGGACCCCGACCCTTTCGGACCCGGGCTACCGCCTGGTCCGGATGGCGGCCGATAGTGGAATAAAGGTCATACCAATTCCGGGCCCTTCCGCCGCCGTCAGCGCACTGAGCGCCTCCGGCCTGCCGACCGACTCCTTCGTCTTTGTCGGTTTTCTTCCCCGGAAGCGCGGGAAGCGGGC